>JAILNN010000243.1 GCA_024691565.1 Lachnospiraceae bacterium
CCCTGCATCGGAATGGATGCCACGAAATCACACTTTTCTTTTACAAGTCTACTGACTCCGCTTCCTTCTGAACCCATTACAATTCCAATTGAACCCTTCATATCAATTTCATACATGGATTGTCCATCCATATCTGCACACACAAACCACATTCCTCTTTCTTTGAGCTCATCTATCGTTCTTGCAATGTTGGTTACTTTGCAAACCGGTGTGTAGTTTAGCGCTCCTGCTGAACTTCTTGCTACTGTTGCTGTTAGGCCTACAGCGTGGCGTTTTGGAATTATGACACCATGTGCTCCTGCTAGATTTGCTGTTCTTATGATTGAGCCTAGATTATGAGGGTCTTCGATTTGATCAGCAATTATCACAAATGGAGACTCATTTTTCTCTTCTGCATTTTTTAAGATATCTTCTAGAGTAGCGTATTCATAGGCACTTGCGACAGCAATTACACCCTGATGTTTTCCTGTGTAGGAAATCTGGTCAAGTCTTTTCTTATCAACAAAATTAATGATGGTTTCGCTTCTCTTTGCAGCCTTTATAATGGTCTGAACCATTCCTTCTCCAATTCCATCCTGAACATAGAGCTTATCAATGGTTTTTCCTGCTCGAAAAGCCTCTAAACAAGCGTTTCTACCTTCAATATAGCTAGAGTTTTCATTCTCTACTCTTCCGCTTCGTTCTTTTCCATCTTCCCTATCTTTTTCATTGAAATTTCTATTTCTATAGTTCTTTTCTTTATTCATCTTTGCTTTCTCCATCGACTACTAATAGATTTAGTTTCACCAATCCAATCTTAATAATTTCAAATGCTCTCTTTGTTCTACCGCTGATATAGAGATAGCCCATCAAAGCCTCAAAACCAGTTGCGATTCGGTAATCGTGAACCGAAGCATTCTTAGACATCGTAGGGGACTTTGCATTCCTTCCTCTGTGGTAGACATCTTTTTCTTCCTCTGAAAGTTCATCAATAACCGCATCTAAAATCTTAGCCTGAGCTTCAGCTTTAACAAGACTGCTGGTTTTCTTATGTAAGTCACCAGCTTTTCTATTCTTATTCTTTATAACAAGACTACGAATAACTAATTCATAAAATCCATCTCCAATATAAGCAAGAGTGTTTGCAGAATATGACTTAGGATCTGCACCCTTACAATCAAAGAATTCATTTACCTGAGCATAAAACTCATTTATATTTTCATCCATGACAAAAAACTCCTTTTAAGGTCACCCTCGTATCCTCGCAATTAGATACATGATAAAGCCAACAACGAAGAATGCAATGATAATAGGAATAACAACATTAATTGTAAACTTAACAAGTAAAATTGCAACGCAAACAATAAGCGCAGCAATAAGTATTCCAACTGCAAAAACTAAAACCTTTTCATACCACTTAAGGCTTCCTCTGTCAAAAATCAATCTAAACAAAAGACTTTCCTTATCGGTGACTCCGTCTGAAAATGAAGAGCCATCCTCGTTATATGTATCATCACTACTTCTGTGAGAATTAGCATACTCTTCTCTCGCCTCTTTTTCGTAAATATTACCCATAACACTGCCCTTACTTTCATATGAACTAAGCAGTGTCTTTGCAATAAGAGTAGGATCTCCAAGTTCTTCACAAACCTCTTCCTCAGACTTTGGAGAGGTTTCAAAATACTCTTCGTAGTACTTCATCTCTTTTTCAATTATTTCTGATGGTAATCTACCAGACAATGTATGTCTGACCTTACCTAAATATTCGGTCTTTGTCATATATTATAATCCTTTTTAAATTTGATACTTTAATTAATACGGCTAAAAACCAATTAACCTCTAATCAAAGAATACTTAAACAACAACGCCTTTTTGAAGCATGATATTAGCATATAGTGCAGACTCGCCTGTTGCGATAATGCAATATGCCTTTTTAGCTTCTTCATAAAACTTAAATCTTTCAATATTTCCAACCGCAGCTTCTCCGCGGTCATCATACTTCGTTACAATTTCCTTATATGTATCCCAAATTGGTGTCTCAACGGTGTCTCCCGGCATAACCTCCATCAAATTAACAGGCTTGTCAACATATGAATCGAGAGGGAAAAGCTGAAGAATCGCATCTAAAATTTCAGGTACCCCATGACCATCCATTCTGATAACAATTGCATCCTTACCCATTGATTCAGCTGGAAAATTACCATCTGAAATAACCAATCTGTCGCTGTGTCCCATTTCAGCGAGAACCTTTAGAAGTTCTGGTGATAAAATTTTTGGAATCCCCTTTAACATGTAAATACCCTCCTAAATAAATGTTTTATTAAAAACATGGCTTTGTAGCAAAAACCACAAAGCCATTTTTATTTTTAGTTATAAAGTTTTAAATTAGTTGGTTAGTTAAAACCATCTTTTAGGAAAATCAAGCCTTTCCAGCTGAACCAAAGCAAGCAATACGATCACGAACAACGTCCTTAATTGCTTCTGTTCCAGGTGCAAGAAGCTTACGAGGATCATAACCCTTACCCTGCTTATCTTTTCCTTCTTCAATATACTTACGTGTAGCAGCTGCAAATGCTAACTGACACTCTGTATTAACGTTAACCTTAGCTACACCAAGATCGATTGCCTTTCTAACCTGCTCATCAGGAATTCCTGAACCACCGTGAAGAACGAGAGGAAGCTTTCCTGTCTTCTCCTGGATCTTAGCAAGTACATCAAACTGAAGTCCTGCCCAGTTCTCTGGGTATGGTCCGTGGATGTTTCCGATACCTGCTGCAAGCATATCAACACCAAGCTTAGCAACTGCATCTGCTTCTTCAGGATCTGCACACTCACCTGTAGAAACAACACCATCTTCTTCTCCACCAATTCCACCAACTTCACACTCAATAGAAATACCCTTTGAATGGCAAATTTCAACGAGTTCCTTAGCTTTTTCAACGTTCTCTTCGATTGGAAGTGAAGAACCATCGAACATGATTGATGTAAATCCAGCTTCGATACAAGCCTTTGCTCCTTCATATGTACCGTGATCTAAGTGAAGAGCGATAGGAACTGTGATTCCAAGTCCCTCGTCAAGAGCCTTAACCATAGCTGCAACTGTCTTGAATCCACCCATATACTTACCTGCACCCTCAGATACACCAAGGATAGCTGGGCTGTTTAATTCCTGACATGTAAGAAGGACTGCTTTTGTCCACTCAAGGTTATTAATGTTGAACTGACCTACTCCATAGTGTCCTTCAACAGCTTTTTCAAGCATTTCTTTTGCTGATACTAACATTTGAATTACCTCCGATTTATTATTAAATAATATTTATAAACATATGCGTGTATTATATACCAAAAAAATCTTGTTGTAAACACAAACTAACAAAGAATATTAGTAACAAAGGCGGCGGCACACGCTACAACCGCCACAAATAAAAGGCTTTTATCCATATATGCAAAGATAAGTGCAACAACTGTTCCAACAATTCCGGAAATTAAATTCCCCGTTGAATAAAAAATTGCCGGAAATGTCATAGCCCCTAAAACCGCATATGGAACATAGGCTAAAAATGCCTTAAAAAACTGGTTCTTAACCTTACCTCTAAAGGCAACAAATGGAACAGCTCTGACAAGGTAGGTAACTCCAGCCATAACAATTAAATAACTAAAGAATATCCTATAATCCATT
>JAILNN010000255.1 GCA_024691565.1 Lachnospiraceae bacterium
ATCAAAAAATATTTTACATTTCCAAATCCAAATACTATAATTTCACTATACAAACCAACAGAAAGGATTAAAAAAATGAAAAACAAGCTTTTAAAACCATTACTAGTTATTATTGTATTTTCACAAATTTCATGTTTAGCTTATTTACCTTTTATTGATAACTCAAAAACAGCTAAAGCAAACATAGTTAAAAGAATAAGTATTAAAAAAGGAAAAGGAAGATTTATATTCAAAAACACAAAAAACAAAAAGATAGTAAAAGTCAAAAACAAAAACCCTAACTGCGTATTAGTTAGCTACAAAAAGAAAAATGGCAAAAAAGCAGTTTATGTAGACGCTATAAGTGGTGGAAGTTCAAAAGTTGTTATTATTTATAAGTTTAAGGGCAAAGAAAAACTTAAAATGATTTGTAAAATTAAGGTTTCAACAACTGGTGAAATCATCCATGAGCCTCCAACTGAGAGTGTTACAAGTAGTGGTGTTAAAGTAACATCAACACCTACAGTTGCAGCTTCACCTACATCTACGGTAGCACCTAATAAGTCAACAAACCCTAATTTAGTTTATGTGGATAAAGGATATGATTATGATATTAAGGTAGTTCATTCAAGTGACCGTTATCTATACAACCACGAAACTATACCAGTTATGATTAAAAGTAATGATCCTGATTTTAGAAACTATTTCTTCGGTCTTATATCAGTTGAAGGAAGAAACACCAAGTTTGTTGATTCAGGACACTCGTTGGCTGGAAATTTAAGGTGGGCCGAATATAAGTATACAGAAAATACTAATACAACATCATCTGTGTTTACATATATTTCTTATGAAGAAACAGGTGAGTACTACTTATATTTGTATAAATGGGATGAGTCAATCAACAAAGATGTAATATACTACGAATCACCATTCACGATTACGCTCCATGATGTTGATGAAGCTAATGACAAGTGGCTAAAAGAAACTGTAGCTACAGTTACAAAAGACAAAACAACAGAAAAAGAAAAAGCCTATGCACTTAGGGATTTTATATTAGACAATTTTGATTATACCTATCGAGATGAAGATGGAAATTATGTTGACTTTTGTTTTCAGGATAACAAAAACTTTTTCAACTATCCGTCAATAGACTGTATTGGTGCTCATGCGATTTTTAAGGCGTTTCTTGAAGAAGCAGGAATTAGTTCTGAAGCTTATCATTCTTCTACAACTAACCCTAACCATGTTGATACTAAAGTAAACTATTCTGACGGTACAACTGAAGTTTTACGAGCACAACCTTTAGTGAGCACTGGTGCTATAAAGATGTATGATGATTATTATGAGTTTACTTACACTGGAGAAAAAGTTGACAAAATTGATCCATTAACTGCACCAGAATATACTTATACTGGTGATGGAAATTATTAGTATACAAAACAATCTAAAAACTTATAACCATAAAAACAGGCACGCTTATGCGTGCCTGCCTCTTTATTCCCTTCTTACCAACCCCCTCGACAAGCCTACTTCCAACTCATCAAGGGAATCAGTCCATAAAACGACGCATAAAAAACACTCTAGCAAAACATTAACTCAGTCTCGCTATGCTCCTCATACTCGTCATAATTAAAAATGCGGAATCCATAAACATATCCAAGACAACCATCCGAAGTATTAAATACCTCTTCCTTCTCGTAGATTTTATAGCCAAACTCATAAAACCTAACATTGCCGCACTTAATAAGCTCCTCACACACTGGATCCAAAACTTCTGTTTCAAACTTATGGTAATCAACATACAGGGCGTCACATACATAATAGATGTAATCCTCCTTTTTAACTCCCGTAATCCTGATAAGATCCTCAATTGTATACTTCTCTTTTCTCTCAGGCATAGTTTCTAACATTCTCGCAAAATGATTATATAAAAGCACAGTTTCTGGTCTAGTCATAACGTTGATATCATCCTGCCAACGTGGTACAAACCCAAAACTGAGGTCGTTGATGAAAGCAAGAAGTTCAAGATTTACCGTAAAATCAATCGAGTCATGATTAAGTGTCATACGCTTAATAACCGGAACTCTTTTCTTCTCACCATCCATTTCAACCATAACATTTGAATTATAAAGCACCTTATGCATAATTGGATTTTCTGAAAGAAAGTCATTACGTGCCATGTTTTCATTCTCACCAATATATTCCTTGATTTCATCGATCTTCAATTCAACATTTTCGAGCTGAATCCAATCCTCAGATGAGCGAGTAACTGCGAGCATCATAATCTTATACTCCTTAAAGTTAAGGCGATTCTCATCCTCTTCACTGAATAAAAGTCCTGCCAAAGTGTCAACTCCATCATATGCATTATTAAATTTGATCATATTAAGATCCTCCTTTTTTTGATTTTGATTAATTGTTTTTATGTCAGTCATTACTGACTCCTTTCTAACAGGAACAATCATTCTATTTTTAAAGAATGATTATTCCCATTATCATGCAACAAAATTTAGCAACATACTTCATCTTAAAAATCCATGTTAAATTCGTCTGGATCCAACTCCATACATACCGTGTACTTAACCTCATAAACAACCTCATATCTTCCCTTCAATGTGTCAAACACCACATTTTTCACGAAGATACAATTGTTAACATCATTAAATAAAACCGTATTAGCATACATAATTTCCTCATTAATCGGTTTCAAGACTTCTTCTTCGAACTTCGCATAGTTAATGTAGACAGTGTTGTCCTCACCAAACTCGTAGAAATAGTCATACTTATTCAGCTTCAAAATCTCCACCAAGTCCTCGATTGAAAAAACTTCATCACAATCTTCTCTCTCCAATGCCTTTCTTCTAAAATAATTCAAGGCACGAATACCTCTTGGCGAAACAAGCATCTGTATATCCCTTTTCAAAACCTCGATATATTCTTCATCAAGCTCATCGAACGAACCGAAACAATCCATATTCAGATTAATTTCAACCCAGTCTTCACAGTATCTGTACTTATTAACCAAAGCAGTTCGACTTACCACACCCCCTTCATCAACATCAGTGAGGCTACAATTAAGAATCACCTTAAAAATATCCTCATATTCAAAGGATGTCAGATCTTCTTCCTCATCGTAACCCAAGACCTCAGCAATCTCATGCTTATAAAGCACAACACAGCCATCGCAACAACTCTTTTCTGCTCTAATAATGGCAAGCATCAGACACTTCGCAGCATCAATTTCGATACCTTTCTTATTAGAAGAACCACATAGTGCATCAGTAACTACATCAAAGTAGTTGGTAAAATTAGAATTATTAATCATATAATAACCCTCCTGTTATAAGATTTTTAGCCGTAAGTATTTATACTTACAAATATTATATCGTGCTGTTTTTTGAAAAAGTATCACTTTTCAGAAAAATAATTATGTAAACTTTTTATAAATTTTATAAACAGAATATGAACTCTACAAAACAAAAAAAGAGGCAGTCATTCTAACTGCCTCTAATCCACCAAATCTCTATATAAAAAAAATATAACTAATTCTCCAACAATGAAGTTGCAAAATATCCCCCTATAACAATATAAGATTTCAAACCACCTATCGGCAAGATGGTTGTGATAAACCACTATATCAGGCTTTATTCATTTCTACAAATTGGGACACCAGCAGTGTAACAGATATGTATGTGTGATAACCCACTATGTCGGGTTTCTTTCATTTCTACTTTTTTAAAAGCTGTAATTAATTCTAAACCATTTTTAATGTGATAACCCACTATGTCGGGTTTCTTTCATTTCTACGATTATTGGACTTCCCGAAATGGGAAGCCAATGTTTAATGTGATAACCCACTATGTCGGGTTTCTTTCATTTCTACGTATAATCAAAGAAATTGAAAATAATTTCGATCAATTTGTGATAACCCACTATGTCGGGTTTCTTTCATTTCTACGAAATGAACGAGCATGCAATTAATCATCTTCGTTTTGTGATAACCCACTATGTCGGGTTTCTTTCATTTCTACCCTGACGTTCCAGAAGCACTTTAAACAGGGCGTTTCAGAAGGCGATTTTTGATGTAATCGTGTATACAATTCACTTTTGACAAAATCTGTTCCTTCATTTTGATTATTATCCATAATTATCTTGTAATACAAAGCATTTATAAGTGTACAAAAACACCTCCCTAATTATTCTTTTAATTCCACTCAAATGGTGCCATATGTAACAAAAAACCCTTTTTATTATTATAATTCATTTTAATATATTCATTAAACCGCGGAATATTCTTACTTACTTCAACCAAATCTTTGTAAACTTCATTAAGAATCAAATCTTTATCATTAACACCTTCCTCGTTTATAATGACATTATATAATAAATAGTTTTGATAAAAAATAATTCCTTCAGTGTTTATACCAGCCAAATAATACTTCATCTTATTTTGTCTTGAACGTGCCACTAAAAATCCAAAGGCTTTATCAACGTAATTCTGAATTGTTGAATCTTCTCTTATTTGAGCTATGTTTTTTAAAATAAGACCCAAATATTTCATAATTAAATTATAGGGATAGCCATAACTAACAGTAGCATTATCATCTTCAGCTAGTTTAAGAATTATTTTTTCTAATTTAATCGTCGACATTACCAATTTATCTATTAATTGTTCTGGTAATTCAGATTTTTTATTTACTAAACCAATGTACACTATTTTTAAATAAAGTAAAACCGTGTATACATTAGCGCTCAACAAATCAAATTTTACATCTGTAACGCTATCAATAAATGACGAAACATTTCTACACCCTTCCCAAAACCTCGGTGCAAAACAATAATTATCCTCATAAAGCTTACTAATATCTTCATTTTCGAAAATATCATTATTTTTACTATCAAGTATTATAAAGCTTCCACCTTTAATTAACACTGAATTATCTATTAAAGTTAAAATAGCCTGAATATATCTAGTAAATGTAAATCTTATGTCATAATCTTTCGATTTTGAATCATTCTCAGTTGTTCCATTAATCAGAATTAATGCTTTCTTATAATGATCAAATATAACCTCTTTGTTATTAGATACTTCTACATTTGATACATTGTCTAAACACATATCAAAAACCATGGCTGATGCAATTATACTGTATAGCTTTGCGAGATTCCTCTCAAATTCCTCACTATTAACGCCTCGTTCTTTACACTTTGCGATATCATCTTCACTCCATATTACATATCTCTTAGATATATCTATTACATCTTTAAATCTGTATATATCTATCCAGGATGTAAATATCCTCAGCATAGCCTTTACAACTGTATCAATGTGAGCATTATTCTTTTCCATCACCACAAACATCCTCTTGCAACAATTATCTGATTCATTAATTAAATTAAGATAATTATAAGCAGCAATCCCAGCATTATGAAAACAAAGCAAATTCTCATCATCTATTCTCGGAGAATCAATCGTATCATAATAATCCAACATCATCTCATAACAGTTTTTTATAAGTTTATAATCAACCCCTCTATTATACGTCATCTTATTTAACTCGTTGATATCCCTAATAAAAGCCTGTTTATCATATTCTATTTTTCTTAAATCAGCGTTGTGTAATGCAAAACCATATGTTGTCTTAGCGCATTTCAAATATTCGTGATTCCGTTCATAATTACAATACTCTGTGTAATTATCAATATCTTTAATCATTTCATCAGCAGTATGATATCTATATTTAGAATCATAATATAGGCCTCTTTCGATTATTCTTTTTAACATAGTATTAAGAACACTATTATTTAGTATTCTCTCAAGATTAGAATCTATGTAATTAGATTCCCCCATCTCATTTACAATATAATCTTTTGTGAGCATACGACATAATATGGCACATATAGAAAACAAATCTGACTCAACACCAATACTATCTAATTCACCGCTCACAACCTCATGCGCAGAATAGTGAAAAGTACAACTATGCACATCTGTATATCTATACTCTCCATTTTCTTTCAAAACCGAATTTGCAAAATCTATAAATTTCACTTTACACTCTGACAGATCATCACTATTCATATCATAATTCTCTATAAAAATATTACCAGGATGAATATCCAAATGTAGAACTGAGCATGTATTATTAGAATTCGTAAAACTATGTATATTTCTTACTGCATTAAGAATTATTCTTATAAAACTCAACGCTAACTTAACTTTTGATGGATCATTGTTATGTTTTTTATCAAATTTCAATTTAATAATATCATCCAAAAATTTTCCTGTATTCTTTTTTTGAAAAACAATGTATTTTTTATTATCTTCTTCAAATCTTTCTAGAACAGGAACAACAACTGAATTATTTCCACCTTCCAACAGATGCGTAATATACTTTTCTTTTTTACTCAAAATATCTGCATCAACAGAATTATCATCACAATCACGATATTCTTTTATAAAAAAGAAATCATCATTATCTTCTAAATTAGAAGCAGAATACAAAACTGAGTTTTTTGTTTCCTTATCTACCTTTGAAATTTTATAGTTTTTTATAATTATTTCATTCATAATTTAACCCCTATTTTAAAATTAACTATTAAAAAATAACTTTGGATACATTTGTATCATCTTTTTTAAATATTTTTTTTCCTGATTATTATATTCATTATTACTGTCAATTATTTCTTCCTGATCTATAATCTCATCCATTATACA
>JAILNN010000256.1 GCA_024691565.1 Lachnospiraceae bacterium
GGACCTGCAGTTGTTGCAGCAATTGGTGGAAATACTGATCCAATCGCAGCTCTTTGGGTGTTCATTGTTGGACCACTTATCGGAGCAGCTCTTGCAGCTTTAGTTTATGGATATCTTGAGAAAGAATAGATTTGATGTTTATTTATCGCACATGTGATTTTAGTTGTGCGAGGCTTTATTAAAGAAATTGCAATTTATCAAATTAAATATTTTGCGATTAAGCGTTTCTAATTGCAGCGTTTAACGTGTTTAAAACTCTCTTTTTGTCGCCACTCCAAAGTGGTGCAATAAGGGAGTTTTTGTTTCCATCGCCCGTAATTCGATGAATTACCATTTCAGGTGGAAGAACCTTAAGACAGGAAACAACAATGTCAACATATTCATCTAAGGTAAGAACTTGGAAATTGCCCATTTCATAGTCTTTTGCAAGATCTGTTCCTTTTAAAACATGGAGAAGTTGCAATTTAATCCCATCTGAATGAACCTCCGCAACATGTTTAACAGTTCTAATCATATCTTCCTTGGTTTCGCCTGGAAGGCCAAGAATAACATGGGTAATAACGTTGATATTTCTCTCTCTAAGAGCAACAACAGCATTATCATAAACAATCGTAGGATAACCACGACGAATATATTTAACACTATCTTCTTTTGTGGTTTGAAGACCGAGCTCTATCCAAACAGGTTTAATATGATTTAGCTCGGATAAGAGGTCTAGAATATCAGAATTTGTAGAATCTAGTCCCAAACAATCTGGTCTTGTGCCAATTGAAATTGCAACAACATCAGGGTGGTTAATTGCTTCTGTAAAGAGGCGTCGAAGCTTATCAATTGGTCCATATGTACTCGTAAAAGCTTGAAAATAGGCAATATATTTTCCTCTTTTACCAGAAGGCATCTTCTTCTCAACCTTGCTTTTCCCCCTTTCAATTTGCTCGGTAATTGAAAGTGAAGCATTTTCAGCAAAGTCGCCAGAACCCTCTCCAGAGCAGAAAATACAACCGCCATATCCAATTTTTCCATCCCTATTAGGACATGTGAAACCACCATCAAGCGCAATCTTATATACCTTCTCACCGAAGGTGTCACGCAAATATTTATTAAGTGAAATGTAATCCATAATGAATCTCCATATCCCAATCCTACCCCTGCAGCAAACTTCTCAAATCACGGCGATTTGCTACATTGCATTTCTCAAATATCTTCGCCACCATATTTTTTACGTAGCCATATGAATAATTCATCTTTTCTGCAATTTCACGATTGCTGAGTCCTTTGGAGATATAGAGTGCAATTTCCCACTCAGTTTCTGTTAGATTTGCCTTTATTTTTTCGGCATCTTGAGACAGTCCTGCTTCGTCCGCTTCTTTTGTGTTGATGCTTAAAAGGATATGCCTTTCCACGCGAGCGAGCAAGATTTCTTTTACGAACGGTTTTGTGATAAAGTCTACAGCGCCTTGCTGTAAGCCCTTAATTTCGCTGGTAACATCGTTGATTCCGGTCAGGAAGATTATTGGGAGGTTTTGACAATGATCAATTTCTCTAATTGCCTGGAGGGTTTCGTATCCATCCATTTCTGGCATTTTAATATCGAGCAGTATTAAGTTAGGTACGATTCCTTTTTTGAGGAGAGTTATAGCCTGCATACCGCTTTTAGCGATACTACAGGAATATTTTTCTGAGAGTACCTTTTCTGCCATTCTTAAAGAAAACATGTCATCATCTATAATAAGTATTGAATACATATTTTATTTACCTCCACCTGGTAACGTTGATTACTCATCCATTCCAGACTCAGTTACGATAGTTCTAAAGCTTGTTAGGGCTTCATCGTATGATAGGTTATCTATCAGAGATTTTACATAACTTAGTCTTTTCAATATAATTTCATTATCGACAATTGAAATGATTCGGTCAAGTGATTCCTCTGCTTCATGAGCTCTGTATTTTTCAATAGCAGTTTCTGTTTCAATTATCATATCTGATAATTCTATATTATTTTCACTCTCTTTGGCAATAGGAATTATCTCAGAATTTAAAAGAATTTCTTTTATATTTCTAAGACCTGTTAGTAGTCTTGACCAGAGAATGATTACATGCTGCGCTGTAGCCTTAATATATTCGAGGTCTTTTGCATTTCCGCGGTTTTCCAGAACTGAGCATAATGTATGGAAGTAAAGACCACCTACAGATTTTGCATTGCTTTTTAAGGAATGGACTTTGATTACAAATGCGTCAAAATCAAAGTTTTTCTCTGTTATATCGTCAATAGTATTTTTTGAATTTGATGTCTTTGCATTTTGCAAATCAACTAATGTTTTGAAAATACCAAAATTACTTTCATCATTATATTTTAAGAAAAGATTGATTAATTGTAAATAGTGTTCTGCACCACAATTTAGAAGATCTTTTGTTGCAGGAATATCGATGCCATAGCTTTCGGTTGAGCGGATTATATGGTCGATTGTTGGCTGCGGAATATCGCTTTGTGGCTTTGTATTTACAAGGGTTACATAGTCCTTTGGT
Source organism: Lachnospiraceae bacterium (assembly GCA_024691565.1). Classification (GTDB taxonomy): domain Bacteria; phylum Bacillota; class Clostridia; order Lachnospirales; family Lachnospiraceae; genus JAEEJA01. Next base: position 2,527 of record JAILNN010000256.1, read on the forward strand.
AATAAACTTATGATTTGGTTTTCGAGTAGTTCTACTGACAAAGGTTTTGAAAGAATTCCTGAGAATTTTTCTTTCTTTGCCTTTTCTACTGTTGTGTTTAGTACGCTCGCTGTCATCATTACGACTGGTGTGTCAAAATCAGGTGTTGTTTTTCGAACAAAATTGATTGTCTCGATTCCATCTAATTCTGGCATGAGATAGTCTATAAGAACGATATCATATTTATTTTTTGATAGCTTGTCTATGCATTCTTTGCCTGAAATTGCGGTGTCTACATGCATGAGTGTGCGCTTTAGAAGCAAGCTTGTGATTTCTAAGTTTTCTTGCTTATCATCGACAACCAGGATGTGAGCATTTGGAGCTACAAAAGTTTGTGAGCCTCCGAGTGCCTTTTTTGGATTTGTTGGAGAATCCATATTTATCAATGATAGGTTATCTGATGGGTCAATATCTAATTCTGAATATGTTTCTTCAGTTACAGCTTTTAGAGGAAGTTTGATGAAAAATGTGGTTCCGGCACCGTAAGTCGATTCAAAATATGCTTCTCCACCCATTAACCTGCTGTAACTCTGAACGATTGCAAGGCCTAGTCCGACACCATCAATATTCCTGTTTTTACGCATATCTAGGCGCTCAAAGGCGTCCCATATAACGGAGTAATCTTCTTCTTTGATTCCTGGACCGGTATCTGCGACTGAGAATAAGACTGATGGGGTGCTGTCTTCACTTATATATGTGGATGAAAATTTTACATATCCTTTGTTTGTATATTTGATTGCATTATTTATCAAATTGAGGATTATCTGCTTTATCTTAAGGTAGTCACCTAAGAGTATTGGTGGAATTGATTCATCGTAATCATAGTAATACTTGAGGTTTTTTTCTTGACAGGAGTATTCTGCTAAGATATTTACTTCTTTTATAAGCATTGAAAATTGAAATGGTTCATTTATCAAATCCATTTTTCCTGATTCAATTTGTGAAATGTCGATAGTGTTGTTTACAAGAGTTTGAAGAAGATCACCTGCCTTCTTGATTTTATGGGAATATGGCTCGACATTTGGTGAATTTGGGTCACGGAGAATCATCTCATTCATACCGAGAATTACATTTATCGGAGTTCTAATTTCGTGACTCATATTTAAAAGAAAGGTTGTTTTCTCTTCGTTTGCTTTTGTTGCATTTTCTTTGATTTCTTCTAAATGCTTCTGCTGCTTCCTATACAGTGAAAAGTTTAGACTCATGGTTATACCGAGTACAAAACTTACGATTATGCAACAGGTTAAAGAGTCGACAAATAGGCTTCTTTCGGATGAGAACCAGGCTACAGTTTCTGGTGAGTAATATGCAAGTAAAAAGTCACATATATAGACCACTGTTTCTATTGAGAGTGCAACATAAAGAAGAGTTCCACTAAGCATATAGACAGTGAAGACTATTGCAAATATAAAATAAGATGGCATTCCACTTTTATATGCTCCTCCTTGGAAGAAGAGGATTGAAAATACAATAACAAAAACGATGATAACAGTCGTGAAATAGGCTATATTAAACATTCTTGTTTTGCGGGTGAATACGAGCAGGGATATTGAAAGGATACCTGCAAGTAGATTAATTATAACTGTCATAGTGGTACCATGATTTATTATTGTAATTATTGCTGTCGTTAGACATATTAAGAAACCCGCCAACGCTAATGTGTTGAAGAGCTTTTCGCGGATATCTACCGCTGGTCCAAATAGCTTAACAAACTCTGATTTTAAAAAAAATGAAGTAGAGTTTTTTTCTTCTGTATTCGGTTGTGGGTTATTATTTAGATTCTTTTTATTCATTTTAACCTCATATATATAATGATTTCGTTAATTTTCGTAATTCATATAAATAGCCTTTTACATATCTAATGTAGCATTGTTTTTTGAAAAAAACAACAAAACTGGAGCAAAAAAAATAAGATGTGACTTTTAGACACTTTTTTTAAAGAGTGTGGTCTGATAAAATTTGAGCATGATGAAAAATCAAAGGGTTTTCTTAGATTAAGAAAGGGAGAAAACACCAGCCGCAAGGTAAAGAAAAAGAATATGAAAAAGAATCTAGCAAATGGATTTGATTCGGGAGAAATCAAATCCAGGGAGTTTGCTAGATGGGACTTGGTTTCGAAAGAACCCCCCAAAAATCAACAGTTATACTTTAAAGACTTGAAGAATTCTTACTGATTGGATTTGAATTTATATAAGTTCAAATCCTATATTTTTGTAAAGATATATTTGTAAGAATCAGTTCGTGGTTCATACAAATATAAAATAATAGAATCAAATAATTATAAAACATTATTGGAAAACCTAGCTATAATATGGGTTTTCTTAAATTAAGAAAGGGAGAAATTATGAAAAAACTTAATTATAAAAGAGTAGCGAAAAGAATTTGTAGTGTTACTCTTGCAGCGTCACTTGTTTGTACTAGTGCTTCTTATTTGGGAATAAGCGAGAATGCAGAGGTTGCACAGGCTTATAATACAAATAATGAAAATCATGTAAATGCATATTTGAACAATATTCCTTTAATTATATTGTATAATACTTCATTTGAAGGATCTATGATTCCTGGTGATGAAAGTAAAGACTATGTAAAGGAAGGTTTAGGTGATTGGAATCTTGAGGGAGTAACAGCTGATGATACATCACAGGTGTTATTTAAGAAAGTTTTAACAACCCCTACTAATCATCTTTCTGCTTTTTACACACTTGCTAATAATGGTATTAATAGTTTTATAGGGGCACAAAATTTTAGCTTTTATAAAGGTAAAAATGCAGATGTTAAATTAAGCGATGTTTGGGCACAGATGCTTATAACGTCAATGTCAACTGAGAATGGCGATGGATATTTAACAGACGATGGATATTATTGTACAGAACCTCAGTATGGTATTAATAGACTTGAGGCATATGAAAGTGCTGTTGAGAATGATTCTTATTTAACAGATAAAAGTATTAGCGATAATAAGCTTAGGAAGAGAAGTGGAGAGGATCAGTGTATAAATGCTAGTTCATACCTTCAGGCTTATTGCCGTGGAGTTGTTGGCTGGGGTAGAGATAATACAGTTTATCAGTATATTAAAAATACTTATGGTCCAAATGAATCGGATGAGATGAAAGATAATACTCCTTGCTATTGTATGATTGTTATTAATAAAACAGGTTTAATCGATTCAAATATGAATTTTGGACTCGAGAATAAAACTCCTTATGTTTATGTGCTTTATTTCCATGACTTTAAGGCTGCAAGACTCACTCAGGAATATCTTGAGTCTGCTGGTGATGATATTGAAGTTGGTGATACATTAGAGGATTTAGCGGAAAAAGGTATTACTTGTACTGGTTCTGCAGTTCAGCAGTATTTAGATGAGAAAAATGGAAATACTTCAATTTCTTACGATATAATTGAAAAAGAAAATGGAAAAATTTATACTTCAAAAAATGAAGCTGGTACTGAGGCGAATGTTTCTACTACTTATGAGTTTTCTCAGGGCGAGACTTTATCTGTAACAGAAGAAAGTTCATATACTAAATCTGTTTCACAGGAGTTGGCTGCTAGTGGAACCGTTTCATATAAATTTGACTATGGAGTTGCAGGTGAAATGGGAGTGGAATTTGGTATTTCAACAACTCACTCTGAAACTCAGGAATACACTAAGGGTAGTGGACAAGGATATGAAAAGAGTACAGTTGAAACTTCAAGTGCTCAGTATTCTCAAAATATGCCACCTCATACTCAGAATTCAATTGTAGTAAGACCTAGCGATACAACTATTTCATATAAGTATACATCTGCAGTTGAACCAAGATATTTAACAGATATACTTATGTTTAACCCTAAAATTA
>JAILNN010000038.1 GCA_024691565.1 Lachnospiraceae bacterium
TTTAAAAAATCTTGCAGATAACCTGGATCATTCGCTAATTGTTGAAGAGGGCTCTTTAAAAGAGAAGACTGTGGAAGCTTTGAGAGAAGAAAATTTTAGGATGGTTTTCCTTCCTTTTAGACCGACAGCTGAGAATTTTGCGAAATATATCTATGATGAATTGAAGAAAAATTGTGATGAAATTTATCGTGTCAGGGTATATGAAACCCCTGGTAATTATGCAGATTATGAGGCGTGATTTATGAAATATAGAGTCGTTGAAATTTTTGAAAGCATCAATGGTGAAAGTAGTAGAGCGGGTGAACTTGCGGTTTTTGTGAGATTTGCAGGTTGCAATTTGAGGTGCTCTTATTGCGATACACTTTGGGCTTTAGAGAAGGATGTTGAGTGTGAACTTCTTAGTACTGAGGAAATTCTTGAGAGAATTTTAAAATCTAAGATTCGCTGTGTTACCTTAACAGGTGGTGAGCCGCTCCTTCAGCCAGGGATTAAGGAGTTAATAGAGCTTTTATCTTCCTACCCTGAGATTTCTGTTGAGATAGAAACTAATGGAAGTGTTTCTATTGCAGAGTATGATGAGATGGAAAATAGACCAATTATGACATTGGACTATAAACTACCTTCTAGTGGTGTTGAGAGTGCTATGCTTTTTGAAAACTATGAGCATTTGCGTCCTACGGATGTTATAAAATTTGTTTGCTCTGATAAGGCTGATTTAGAGAGAGCAGAAGAGGTTATTAGAGAATATAAATTAACTGAGAAGTGTCTTGTTTATTTTAGCCCAGTTTACGGGGATATTGAGCCGGAGACAATTGTAGAATATATGAAGGAAAAGAACTTAAATCGAGTTAGATTACAGCTTCAGCTTCATAAGTTTATTTGGCCACCTGAGATGAGAGGAGTTTAAGATGCAGAATAGAGAAATAGATGAGAAGGCAATTGAATATCATTTTCGTGAGATTATTAAGGCTCTTGGAGATGACCCTGATAGAGAGGGACTTAAGGATACGCCTAAGAGGGTTGCCAGGATGTATAGCGAAGTTTTTGAGGGTATGAAATACACTAATCAGGAAATTGCCCAGATGTTTGATAAAACCTTTGAAGATGATTTGGATACCGAGTTTCATACAAGTGATATGGTCTTTGTTAAGGATATTGATATCTTTAGTTATTGTGAGCACCATCTTGCGCTTATGTATGATATGAAGGTTAGTATTGCATATTTACCTAATGGCAAGGTTATTGGTTTAAGTAAGCTTGCTAGAATTTCTGATATGGTTGCGAAAAGATTACAGTTGCAAGAGAGAATTGGCTCTGATATTGCTGAGGTTGTTGAGATTATTACAGGTTCTAAGGATATTGCCGTTCTTATTGAGGGTAAACATAGTTGTATGACAGCCAGAGGAATTAAGAAGCCTAATTCAGTGACACACACTACAACGCTTCGTGGAAGGTTTGAAACTGACCCAGCGCTAGTTGAAAGATTAAATTTGTATTTGAATTAGTTTGCCGGATTGACGGTTTGTGAATAAATCAATTTTTAATAGGAGTTAGTATGGAAGATAAAAAAGCTTTAGTTTTACTTAGTGGAGGAATTGACAGTTCTACCTGTCTTTCTCTTGCTATTAATAAATTTGGTAATGATAATGTTTATGCGCTTTCTATGTCATATGGGCAGAAGCATGAAAAGGAAAAGGAATCTGCTAAGGCAGTTGCTGACTATTATAAAGTTCCACTTTATAGCCTCGATTTAGCGAAGATTTTTCAATATAGCAATTGTTCACTTCTTACTCAGTCAGATGAAGAGATTCCTCATGAGTCTTATGATGAGCAGATTAAGAAGGGTGATGGTGGTCCAGTTTCTACCTATGTTCCTTTTAGAAATGGATTATTCTTATCTGCGGCTGCTAGCTTTGCACTTTCACTTGATTGCAATGTGATTTACTATGGTGCTCATGCGGATGATGCGGCTGGAAATGCATATCCTGATTGTAGTAAAGCCTTTAATGATGCGATGAATACTGCGATTTATGAGGGAAGTGGAAAGATGCTTAGAATTGAAGCACCTTTCGTTGGAAAAAACAAGGCAGATGTTGTAAAATGTGGTTTAGAGAATAAGGTTCCATATCACCTTACCTGGAGTTGTTATGAAGGCGGAGATAAGCCTTGCATGAAGTGTGGAACATGTATTGATAGGATGAAGGCTTTTGAAGCAAATGGAGTATGTGATCCGTTGATTGGAGGAAATTTATATGGATAATAAAGAGAGAGAAAAAGGTGACTTAACTCTTCTTGGAAATCAGGCAGTTAAGTATCCTAGTGATTATAATTCTGAGATTCTTGAAACCTTTGATAATAAGCATCCTGATAATGATTATTTTGTTAAGTTTAATTGTCCTGAATTTACGAGTCTTTGTCCTATTACAGGACAACCGGATTTTGCGACAATTTATATTTCATATGTTCCGGATGTTAAGATGGTTGAGAGTAAGTCTTTAAAATTATACTTATTTAGTTTTAGAAATCATGGCGATTTTCATGAGGATTGTGTTAATATAATCATGAAAGATTTGATTAAGCTTATGGATCCAAAGTATATTGAAGTTTGGGGTAAGTTTACTCCAAGGGGTGGAATTTCAATTGATCCATATTGCAACTATGGCAGAAAGGGTACAAAGTGGGAGGAGGTCGCTTGGAATCGACTTTCTAATCATGATTTGTATCCTGAAAAAATTGATAACAGATAGTAGGGAATTACTTATTAATGAAACGATGGCTTAGATTATCTTGGTGGGGATTTAACTCAGTCGGAGAAATCCTACACTGACTATTTAGACTGGAGGAATTAGTTTTGGATAAGTATTCTGTTTCTGGCATGAGCTGTGCTGCTTGTGTGGCTCATGTGGAAAAAGCGGTTAAGGGTGTCGATGGAGTTAATGAGGTAAATGTAAACCTTCTCACCAATTCAATGACGGTGGAAGGCAGTGCAACGGCAGCTGAAATTGAAAAGGCTGTTGAGGATGCTGGGTATAAGGCTACGCTGAAGGGTGGAAGCGATGAGAGCGCTTCTGCTAAAAAGAATAATGCTTTTGATTCGGATGAACTTAAGGATAGGGAGACACCGAAGATGGTTAGAAGATTGATTCTTTCTATTGTTTTTCTTCTTCCACTTATGTATGTTTCGATGGGGCATATGATGCTTCATCTGCCACTGCCGAAGTTCTTAGATGGAAATCATGTTGGTATTGGCCTGACTCAGATGCTTTTTGCAATTATTGTGATGTTTATTAACAAGAAGTTCTTTATTAGTGGTATTAAAAGTTCATTAAAACTTCAACCTAATATGGATACTCTTGTTGCGATGGGATCTGGAGTTTCTTTTATCTATAGTTTGGTTATTCTTTATTCTATGACTTATTATCAGTCGATAGGTAACGCCCAAAAAGTGGAAGAACTTATGGGGCAGTTTTATTTTGAGTCTGCTGCTATGATTCTTACACTTATTACAGTTGGAAAAACTTTGGAGGCATATTCTAAGGGAAGAACTACGGATGCGATTAAAGGTCTTATGGAACTTGCTCCTAAGAATGCTACGCTTTTAAAGGATGGAGAAGAGGTTGAAATTCTTGCTTCTGAATTAAAGGTGGAGGATATGTTTCTTGTTAAGCCGGGAGAGAGTATTCCGGTTGATGGTGTTATCGTAGAGGGAAATGGTGCGATTGATGAATCGGCGCTTACTGGAGAGAGTATCCCCGTTGATAAGGCAGAAGGTGACGAGGTTTCTGTTGGAACAATTAATAAGTCTGGTGTTTTAAAATGCAGGACTACAAGGGTTGGAACGGATACTACACTTTCTAAGATTATTCAGATGGTTTCAGATGCGTCTGCTACTAAGGCGCCTATTGCTAGAACAGCTGATAAAATCGCTGGTATTTTTGTTCCGATTGTTATTTTAATTGCACTTATTACAATTGCAGTTTGGCTATTTATCGGAGGTAGTGTTGAAACCTCACTTATGCATGGAATTACTGTTCTTGTTATTAGTTGTCCTTGTGCACTTGGGCTTGCTACACCGGTTGCTATTATGGTTGGTAATGGTGTTGGTGCTAAGAATGGTATTTTATATAAAAATGCTGTTGCGCTTGAACAGGTTGGAAGGGCTGAGATTATTGCTTTAGATAAGACTGGTACTGTTACCAAGGGTGAACCTTTTGTGACGGATGTTCTTCCTGCAGAAGTTTTAGAAGAGGAGCTTCTTAAATTTGCGGGAGCACTTGAAAAGAATAGCGAGCATCCTCTTGCAAAGGCAGTAATTGCCTATAATGAGGAAAAGAAGGTTGACATACCTGAAGTCAGCGATTTTAAGGCACTTTCTGGAAATGGTATCTCTGCTAAGTTAGATAATAAAAAGGTTTTTGCAGGTAAAGATAAGTTTATCGAGAGCGTTTTATCTAGCGATAAATTAAAGAAAAAATTTGCTGATTTTATTGAGAAAAGCCAGATTTTAAATCTTCTTAATGAAGGGAAAACCTTGCTTTATTTTGCAAGTGAAGATAAGATTTATGGAGCGCTTGCGGTTTCTGATGTGATTAAGCCAGAAAGCGAGGAAGCAATTTCTGATTTGAAAAAGATGGGACTTCATACTGTGCTTTTAACTGGAGATAATGAGATTACAGCTAAGAGTATTGCTAAGAAGTCGGGTGTTGATGAAGTTGTTGCAGGCGTTTTACCGGAAGGTAAGGAAGAAGTGATTAGAAAGCTTCAACAGAGCGGCAAGGTTATTATGGTTGGCGATGGAATCAACGATGCTCCGGCGCTTACGAGAGCGGATGTTGGATTTGCGATTGGAGCCGGCACTGATATTGCAATTGACGCAGCTGATGTTGTTTTGGTTAATAGTAAGCTTTCAGATGCAGTTAGAACAGTTAGGCTTAGTAGAAGTGTTTTAAGAAATATTCATGAAAA
>JAILNN010000047.1 GCA_024691565.1 Lachnospiraceae bacterium
TTCAAAGAACACCCATCAGTCTATAATAAAATTATCAATAAGTCTAGTCTTTCCAATGTAAACTGCCATTGCACAAAGAACACTTCCCTCAATTGTTGAAACTTCCTTTAAGTCTGGCCATGTGACAATCTCAACATAATCAATCTTCGCAAGTGGCTCTTTATTAATCTCATCAGTAATCAAACCAATAACCTTAGTTGCATCCTTCTCACCAGCTTCAATAGCTTCCTTACCATGCTTTAATGAGCGAGAAAGAACTAAGCCAGCTTTTCTCTCCTCTGGAGAAAGATAAGTATTTCTAGAACTCTTAGCAAGACCATCTTCCTCTCTGATAATAGGGCATCCCACAATCTCAAGCCCAAAATTCAAGTCAGAAACCATATGCTTAACAACTGCAAGCTGCTGTGCATCCTTCTGTCCAAAATATGCCTTATCAGGAGTAACAATATTAAACAACTTAGCAAGAACAGTACAAACACCTCTGAAATGAATAGGTCTAGTCTTACCACAAAGTCCCTTTGTAAGAGTATTCATATCAACATAAGATGAAAAATCATCCAAGTACATCTCAGAAGGCTCTGGATGGAAAATCAAATCTGCTCCAGCATCCTCAACAAGCTTAGCATCATGATCCAAATCTCTAGGATATGTAGCCAAATCCTCAGTAGGACCAAACTGCATAGGATTAACAAAATCACTAACAACAACCTTATCATTCTCAGCAACCGCTCTCACAATAAGACTCTTGTGACCCTCATGAAGATAACCCATTGTAGGAACAAGACCAACTGTCTTACCCTCAAGTCTCCACTTCTTAACAATCTCTCTAAGTTCATCAATTTTCTCAATAATTTCCACTTTTCTTTCCTCCAAAATAATTGTTTATTATCTATATTTTTTTGATTACTCTTTGTTTAATTACTTTTTATTCAATCACTTATATAACTTCTTCAATTCCTCTGTAATTTCATCATCAAGCTTATATTCATGCTCCTCAGCAGGATATGAACTAGCCTTAACTTCATCAATATAACCCTTAAAGCCCTTCTTCATTTCCTCGCCAACATTTGCAAAATGTTTAACAAACTTAGGCTTATAATCAGAGAACATTGCAAGCATATCTGCATAAACAAGAACCTGACCATCAGTACCATTTCCAGCACCAATACCAATTGTAACAATATCAAGTTTCTCAGTAATAAGTGTAGCAAGTGGCGCAGGCACACACTCAAGAACAACTGCAAAAGCACCAGCTTCTTGAACAGCTAAAGCATCCTCAATAAGCTTCTTAGCAGCATCCAAAGACTTACCCTGAACCTTATATCCACCAAATGCATTAATCGCCTGAGGTGTAAGACCAATATGTGCACAAACAGGAATCTGAGCATCAGTAATAGCTTTAATCACAGGGCAAACTTCCTTTCCACCCTCAAGTTTAACTGCATTCGCACGACCTTCCTTCATAAGACGTCCCGCATTAACAACCGCATCATAAACACTGGTCTGATAAGACATAAAAGGCATATCACAAACAACAAGTGTGTTAGGAGCCCCTCTTTTAACAGCCTTGCAATGGTGAATCATATCTTCCATCGTAACTGAAATCGTATCCTCATAACCAAGCATAACATTTCCCAAAGAATCACCAACCAAAATGCTATCAACTCCAGCTTCCTCTTCAAGCTTAGCTGTAGAATAATCATAGGCTGTAATCATTGTAACCTTCTCACCATTAGCCTTAGCTTCCCTATAAGTATTAATAGTTTTTTTCATAGCAAGTCCTCACTCTCATAAATTTATATATTAATAGTTTCAAAATCCAATCAAATTAATCTCAAAATCCAATTAAAATCCATCTTAGATTTACAAATTAATGGTTTCAAAATCCAATCAATTCCATCATAGATGAATAATCTCTATCTGAATGCTTATTCTTTGCTATTTGGATAACTTCTTTCGTAAGCACCCGATAAATTTCTTTATCGTTACCATCAAGTACCTTCAAGTGTTTCTCAACCGTCGTGATATCATTTCTCTCAACAGGCCCTGTAAGCGCTCCTTCAGCTCCCTTTTCAAAAACCGACCTCGCATTATTCATGGTCAAAGTTTCAAAAGCCGAATATGCAGTTTCCTCATCAAAGCCACAATCTTTAAGAATTCCAACCGACGAAGAAATAAGTCCAACAAGTAAGTTACTCGCAAAAACACAAGCCGCATGGTACTTAGCCTTGTTTTCACTCGAAATAACACTAACCCTGTGACCAAGATTTTCGAAAAATTCTCTCAATTTTTTTACAGCAAAACTGTCCCCTTCAGCCGTAAAATAAACGTTTTGAAAGGTTTTAAAACTCTCATATTTATTTGAAAATGCAAATATTGGATGAAACGATGCGAAACGCACCTCTGATTCTTTATTATGAAAATCGTCGTTAAAACCACGACACGAAAATACATCTGATGATAGAGAACCACTAAAATGGCAAAATATTGTTCCGTTTAAATCTAAACTTAAGCCCGCAATATAATCCCAAACCTTTGCAATCTCTCCATCTGGAACAGTCACAAAAAGGGTATCACTTGCTAAAATTAGTTCCTCTATTTTTTCGTATGAATTTGAATTTGTAAAATTTGCGGAATCGCAAGCGCTCTGAAAACTCCGGCTATAAAAACCAACCAGGCAATCACTTGAATCTGAAATAACCTTGCCAATCGTGGTACCAGCCTTACCCGCTCCGATAATTCCTATCTTCAAATTACCACCCCCTTAACATAAATAAATCAAACAATCTAATTAGTTAATTTCACCTTGGGTGGCTCTTCATCTGATGCAGTTTCTATAAAGAATACCGCTCGTCCGAAGACATAATACCACAG
>JAILNN010000071.1 GCA_024691565.1 Lachnospiraceae bacterium
ATGGACTTTGGTCTTTCAGATACTCCAACAACTATCGAAATTACATTTGATATTTCAGGTATTGAGTAATATAACGGATTACTAAAAACTGTATGATTTTACTTAAATTTATTTAAAATTACTTAATATAAAACAGGGCTATGAATCTAAATTTATTTTAGATTCGTGGCCTTTTTTTGTGAAAATTTACCCTTAAATATTTGGTTTATATTTTTGGTTTTAAAAGCCCATAAATAGTTATATTTTATGGGGATTTATGGCGAAATGTTTGTTGCAAATTATGGGTTATTATGATAATATGTCTGTATGTGAGTCTAGGAAAATAGTTTAATATTTTTTCTTAAGAAATGAGCATGTTTGCAATTTGACTTTATTACTAAATTGATTAAGTAGAATCCGTTAAGTAAATCTTGGAAAGTGAATTCAAAATATTGAATTTTGAATACTATTCTTATGGTCATATTAAGTTATATTAAAAAAATAAATCGAAAGGAGTGGTTATTTTTCTATGGAAGAGTTTGTAGAAGAACTCATGGAAGAGTTGGATGTACAGACTGCTTTTACTTTACCTATTCTTGGAGGAATTGAAATTAAGGAATCAATCGTTGGTTGCTGGGCTGTAATGGGCGTTTTGATTCTTATTGCAATTATCCTTGGTAGTAATCTGAAAGTTAACAATATTTCTAAGAGACAAGCCTTTGCAGAGATGATTGTTACAAAATGCAATGAAATTGTTGGAGGGATGCTTGGTGAAGAAGCTAAGAAATATACTCCATTTATGGCATCTATTATGGTATTTATTGGAGCCATGAATATTGCGGGTATGTTTGGAATTAAGCCACCAACAAAGGATTTAAATGTTACAATTGCTTTAGCGTTTGTAAGTATCGTTACTGTACAGGTTGCAGGAATTAGAGCAAAGGGAGTTGGGGGTTGGATAAAGAGCTTCTTTAGTCCGGTATGGATTGTATTTCCGATTAATGTTATGGAAATCGGTATTAAACCTTTGTCACTGTGTCTCCGACTTTTTGGTAATATCCTTGGAGCCTTCATTATCATGAAGATGGTTGAGCTCTTGATACCAATTGTTGTGCCGGTGGTATTTAGTTTGTACTTTGATATTTTCGATGGATTTTTACAGGCCTATGTTTTCACCTTCCTTTCTTCAATGTATATTAAAGAAGCGGTGGAAATGGCTGAAGAGTAATTTTTAAAAAATAATTTTATTAAAAAAAGAAAAAGGAGATTAAAATTATGTCAGCAGGATTAGTAGCTATTGGAGCAGGTTTAGCAATTTTAGCATGTTTTGGTGTAGGTTTCGGAATCGCATCAGCAACAGGAAAGGCAGCTGAGGCAGTTGCAAGACAGCCAGAAGCTAGTGGAAAGATTACAACAATTCTTATTCTTGGTTGTGCCCTTGCAGAGGCAACAGCTATTTACGCATTCGTCATAGCCTTGATGCTTATCATGGTAATTGGTAAAGGTGTTATCTAAAAATATTAAAAAGAAAATATCATTGACGGCCCAAGATAGGCGGTTGATTAGAAAGGGGTAGTTATGCTGAGTATAGACTTACCTAATATAGTTATAACTATTATTAATATACTTGTCCTTGTAATAGCATACAGAATTTTTCTTTTTAAGAAGGTTGATAAGATAATCGAGGAGAGAAAAAATCAGGCTGATGAGGCTATGAATGAAGCCAATGCAGTCAAGACCGAGGCGAGTGAAGCTAAGGCACAGTACGAATCTGATATGGAAAATCTCTCTGAGGAGAAGAAGACAATCCTTTCTGAAGCTAGAGATAATGCTCAGAAGGAATATGATCGTATTGTTGGTAAAGCTGAAGATAACGCTAAGAAGATTAAAGAAAATGCTGAAAACGAGGCGCAGAAGGAAAGAGAGAGTATTCTCGAAAAAGCAAACGAGGAAAGAAAAGATATTCTCTCAAGTGCAGAGAAGAGCATCGCAGACATGGTTGTGGATGCTGCTGTTAAGGTTGCCGGAAATTCGGATAAGGCAAAGGCCGCAAAAGGAAGTGATAACAGCAATCTGTACGATGAATTTATAAAAAAAGCAGGTGATGTACAATGATACAGGCAGCGGTTGATTATGCGAAGCGATTTATTGATATGAAGCTTCACAAAGAAGCGATTCAAGAATGCCGAATGATTCTTGAAGCTGTTCCTCAAATCAGAATTGATTTTGAAAATCCTACCGTAGCATTGGAAAAGAAGCATGTTGTAATAGACCATGTATTTCCGACTGAGGCAAGGGATTCGATGAAAATCCTTTGTGATAACGGTGATTTCGGACTTTTTAACGATATCTATGATGTCTATATGGACATGAAGCGTCCACCTGAGGAGAGGGAAATTACGGCTGAACTCATTTGCGTAGAATTACCAAGTGATGAGCAGCGTGCAAGCATTAAGAATTTCTTGAAAAAGAAATATGATTTGGATGATATCATTATTGAGGAGAGGCAGGATGCTTCTCTTGGAAGTGGTTTCATCATTAAATATAAATCTGATGAATATGACTGGAGTGCTCAGGGAAGAGCAAATCAGCTTAAGAGCTTCCTTCATGATACTATTGATGAAGCTGGAGAAAACGTTAGTCGTAAGGAAATTATTGAATTACTTAAGGGTGGCGTTGAGAGCTTTGAACTTGAAGCTAAGCAAAATGAAGTTGGTGATGTTAAGACAGTCGGAGATGGAATTGCCATTATTAATGGCTTGGACCATGCGTTTAACGGAGAAATCCTTATTTTCGATGATGGAACTCGTGGAATGGTTCAGGAAATCAGACGTGATGAACTCGGTGTCGTTCTTTTTGGTCGTGATACCAAGATTAAAGAAGGTACAAGAGTTGTTAGAACTGGTAAGATGGCTGGTGTTTCAGTTGGTGAGGCCTTCCTTGGAAGAGTAATTGATGCTTTAGGTGATCCAATCGATGGTGGAGATCCTATTAAGGCTGAAGACTTTAGACCTATTGAGTGTAAGGCTCCTTCTATCGTTGATAGAAAGTCTGTTTCTAAGCCTATGGAGACAGGTATTCTTGCAATCGACTCAATGTTCCCTATTGGTAGAGGACAGAGAGAGTTGATTATCGGTGATAGACAGACTGGTAAAACTTCTATAGCAATGGATACCATTATTAACCAGAAGGGTAAAGATGTTATCTGTGTTTATGTTGCTATCGGTCAGAAGGCATCTACAGTTGCTAAATTAGTTAATACTCTTAAGAAGGTGGGTGCGATGGATTACACCATCGTTGTTCAGGCTACTGCTTCAGAGCCTGCACCACTTCAATATATTGCGCCATACGCAGGAACTTCTCTTGCTGAATACTTTATGTATAAAGGCAAGGATGTACTTATTGTTTATGATGATTTGTCTAAACATGCGGTGGCATATCGAACGATTTCTTTGTTGCTTGAGAGATCACCAGGTCGTGAGGCTTATCCAGGTGATGTATTCTATCTTCACTCAAGACTTTTGGAGAGGTCTAGTAGACTTACACCTGAAGCTGGAGGCGGTTCAATCACAGCCCTTCCAATAATTGAAACTCAGGCAGGAGACGTTTCTGCCTATATTCCTACAAACGTTATTTCTATTACTGACGGTCAGATTTATCTTGAATCTGAGCTCTTCTTCGAAGGTCAGAGACCTGCCGTTAACGTCGGTCTTTCTGTATCTCGTGTTGGTGGAGCGGCTCAGACTAAGGCAATGAAGAAGGCTGCAGGAAGTCTTAGAATTGACCTTGCACAGTATAAAGAAATGGAAGTGTTTACCCAGTTTTCATCTGATTTGGATGATACAACTAAGAATTTGCTTAGATATGGTAAAGCGCTTATGGAATTACTAAAGCAGCCACTTGGCAGACCTCTTAGTCTTGCTGAGCAGGTTATTACCTTGATTACAGCTGTTAGCGTAAGACTTTATGATGATATTAAGATTGATGAGGTTAAGAAATTCCAAGGAAAACTTTTGGAGCATTTTGAAAACTCACATAAGGCAATTGTTGATAGAATCATGGATGAAAAGGTTATTGATGATGCTTTAGTTGAAGAGATAACTGAAGTAGCAAATGAATTTAAGGCATCTGAAAATAGTAGTGAATCTTAAGATACTTGATGGAAGAGCGCATACGGTTTAGCTTAGAGTTGACGTTCGCACAATCGGGGTTAATTAAGAAAAAAGAAGGATGCTAGAGTTAGTTTATGGAAGGAGGAAAAAGTGGCTAGCGCTAAAGAAATTTCAAATAGAATAAAGAGCATTAAAGACACTATGAAAATTACTCGTGCCATGTATATGATTTCCTCCATTAAGCTTAGAAAAGCAAGAAAGAAGCTTGAGGACACGGAACCATATTTCTATGGATTACAGAATGCTATTGCTGGAATTCTTTATAGATTTCCGGATGTTGAGAGTCTTTTCTTTGATAATAGACCTAAGGATAAGGTTGAGAGAAGAAAAAGAAGAGGTATTGTTGTAATCACTGGAGATAAGGGAATGTGCGGTGCTTATAATCATAATGCGATTAAGCGTGCCGAGGAATTGATAAAAGAATCTCCGAAGTGCAGACTTTTCGTTGTTGGTGCTGTTGGTCGTAATTATTTTGCGACGAGAGGATATCCTCTTCCAAGCGACTTCACATATACAGCAACAAACCCTTCTATTCATAGGGCTAGAAATATTGCAGAAACAATTATTGAGCTTTACAAAAAAGAGAGGCTTGATGAGGTTTATGTAATTTATACAAGAATGGTTAATAGTCTTGTTTCTGAGGTGGAAGTGGAAGGAGTCCTTCCTTTGAAGGAGAGAAAGTTTGCTAAGGCAGAGATTTTAAAGAGAAAGAAAGAGGCTCATAAAGCTCATGGACATCATGTTGATGAAGATTTACCAGATGTCCAGGATGGAGATGACAAAGATTCAGCCCTTCTTTATGGGGAGGAAATGATTATTCATCCGTCAGCAGATGAGCTTATTGAGAAGATTGTTTATAACTATGTTACTGGATTTATTTATGGAGCTTTGGTTGAGTCTTCTGCTAGTGAAGAGAATGCCAGAATGACTGCGATGAATTCGGCAACTGATAATGCGAAGGATATTTTGAAGGAACTTTCCCTTCAATTTAACAAGGTTAGACAGGCTGCGATTACTCAGGAGATAACCGAGGTAATTGGTGGTGCGAAGGCCTTGAAAACCAACAAATAATTGGTAGAAAGGATTACATGATGGAAAATAATGTCGGAAAGATAGTTCGTGTATCCGGTCCTGTTGTGGATGTTGAGTTCGACGGACTTTCCCTTCCTAACATCAAAGATGCTTTATATGTCATTATGGATGACAAAAAGCTTGTTATGGAAGTTGCACAGCATGTTGGTAATAACACAGTTAGATGTATCATGCTTGCTGCAACAGAGGGACTTTATAAAGACATGCAGGTATATGCTACAGGCGAAGGAATTAAGGTTCCTGTCGGTGAGCAGACACTGGGTAGACTTTTCAATGTTTTGGGCGAGACTCTAGATGATGGCGAAAAGCTTGATGATGGAGAGAAGTGGGTTATTCACAGAGAGGCTCCTTCTTTTGCTGACCAGAGCCCGGTTGCCGAAATGCTTGAGACAGGTATTAAGGTAATTGACCTTCTTGCACCATATTCTAAGGGTGGTAAGATTGGACTCTTTGGTGGTGCCGGAGTTGGAAAAACAGTACTTATTCAGGAATTGATTCATAATATAGCAACAGAGAGCGGTGGATATTCAATATTTACCGGTGTTGGAGAGAGATCTAGAGAGGGTAATGACCTCTGGATGGAAATGAAGGAATCAGGAGTTATCAGCAAAACTGCCCTTGTATTTGGACAGATGAATGAGCCACCTGGATCCAGAATGAGAGTTGCAGAAACTGGACTTACAATGGCTGAATACTTTAGAGATGTTAAGAAGCAGGATGTGCTCCTCTTTATTGATAATATCTTCCGTTTCATTCAGGCAGGTTCTGAGGTTTCAGCGCTTCTTGGTAGAATGCCATCAGCTGTTGGTTACCAGCCTACTCTTGCAAACGATTTAGGTGAACTTCAGGAGAGAATTGCCTCAACAAAGAACGGTTCTGTTACATCGGTTCAGGCGGTTTACGTTCCTGCCGACGACTTTACAGATCCTGCTCCTGCAACAACATTTGCCCACTTGGACGCAACAACAGTTCTTTCAAGAAAGATTGTTGAGCAAGGTATTTATCCGGCGGTTGACCCACTTGAGTCTTCTTCTAGAATTCTTGAGCCAGAGACAGTTGGAGAAGAACACTATAGAACAGCAAGAAGCGTTCAGGAGATTCTTCAGAAGTATAAGGAATTGCAGGATATTATTGCTATTCTTGGTATGGAAGAACTTTCTGATGCAGATAAACTTACTGTATATAGAGCTAGAAAGATTCAGAGATTTTTGTCTCAGCCATTCCATGTTGCTGAAAACTTTACTGGTGTTAAAGGTGAATTTGTTCCAGTTGCAGAGACAATCAAAGGATTTAAGGCGATTATTGATGGCGAGATGGATGATTATCCAGAGGCAGCATTCTTCAACGTTGGTACAATTGATGATGCTAAGAGAAAGGCAGAAACTTTGAAATAGGCAAAAGCCTGAGAAAGACAGATGCTTGAAATGGATAGAAAGTCTGAAAGTTGGGCGAAAGCTTGAAATGGTTAAGAAACGCTAAGGCGGTGATTATATGAACACTTTTAAATTGAGAATATTAGCCTGTGATAAGGTCTTTTTCGATGGAGATGCAGAGCAACTTATTGTGCCTACTAAGGACGGTGAGTGGGGAATTATGGCGAATCATTCGCAGATGGTTTCGGCTATTGAAATCGGACTGATTAAATATAAGCCTAAAGATGGAGAATGGGTTAAAGCAATTGTGTCTGACGGATTGTTGGATGTAAGGAATAATGTCGTTGAATTAATTGTTTACTCATGCGAAAAACCTGAAGAAATCGATAGGTTTAGAGCTGAGGCTGCTAAGGAGCGTGCTTTGGAGCAGATGCTTGCTAAGCAGAGTATCAGAGAGTATCATGTATCGGCTGCTTCTTTAGCGAGAGCGATGGCAAGACTTAAGTATTCTGGTAAGGATATATAAGGTATTAGGATATCATATGATTAATTATATTATTTTAGATTTTTAGAACGATTAAGTTTTGGTCAGGCGTTAATATTTTATGTAGAATTAAAATGTGTTTTTAATTTAAAATTAAATAAAAATAAACATAAGAAAACCCAAGCGTTTCGGCTTGGGTTTTCTTAAATTAAGAAAGGAGTGAACCGGTTTATGAGGGAGTTCATAGACCAGCTCGATAAATGAAAAAATGAAAAAGAATCTATATCAAATATGAGTTACTATCAACTTTACAATTTTGATTATAAAGTATAAATGTGTCTAAACTTTGAATTTTTTGTGGCAAAATAAAAAAATTTTTATTGAAAACATTTAAGTTAAACAAAATTAAACATAAATATACTTCTATTAAGATTTATTCATAGTTATAAAGGATATTTTGAGTTTATTTCTTTCTTTTTGCATTATTTAAGCCTACTCAAATCCTTTTTGGTTATATTTTTTCATTATGTTAGTAATTCTTTCGGTTGGATTCAAAAGATTACTGATTGACTGATCATGATTTAAGGTATCGATAAGAAGTGCGATGTATTTACTCATGTCAGCTGTGATATGATAATCTCTTGAAAGAACCTCTTCTGGCTGATAAACAAGGTTAGTAGTAACAACTCTATAAATCATTCCCTGTTCAACAGCTTCATCAAACTTAGCCATACCATTTGTGAAAAGACCAAAGGTTGCAACTGCGAAGATACGATTTGCATTACGTTTCTTAAGCTCGCGAGCAACATCAATCATGCTTTCACCAGATGAAATCATATCATCGATGATGATAACGTCTTTTCCATTAAGGTCTGCACCAAGGAATTCATGTGCAATAATAGGATTTCTTCCATTTTCAATTCTGGAATAATCTCTTCTTTTGTAGAACATTCCAACATCTAAACCAAGAACGTTTGCATAGTAAATAGCACGTCCCATTGCACCTTCATCAGGTGAAATCATCATCATGTGATCTGAATCGATTTTAAGATCTGGAACATTTTTCAAAAGAGCTTTAATGAACTGATATGTAGGCTGTACAGTTTCAAATCCTTTAAGAGGAATTGCATTTTGGACTCTTGGGTCATGAGCATCGAAAGTTATGATGTTTTCAACGCCCATCTGAGTAAGCTCCTGAAGAGCTAATGCACAGTCTAGAGACTCTCTTGCAGAACGTCTATGCTGTCTGCTTTCATAGAGGAAAGGCATGATAACGGTGATTCTTCTTGCTTTACCACCAACGGCTGCAATAACTCTCTTAAGATCCTGATAGTGATCATCAGGAGACATGTGATTAGTCTGTCCACAAACTGTGTAAGATAAGCTATGGTTGCATACGTCTACGAGTAGGTAAAGATCATCACCTCTGACAGTTTCATGAATAATACCCTTAGCTTCACCAGAACCAAATCTAGGGCATTTAGCATCAACGGAAAAACTATCAAGACTGTAGTCAGCAAGTGTTGTAGCAGCACCGCCTAATTTTGAACGTTCTCTACGCCAGTCAACGATGTAGTCATTTACTTTTTTTCCGATTTCCCTGCTACTTTCAAGTGCGATAATACCAAGTTTTCCAACAGGCATTGTTTCTGCAAGCTTGTCATGTCGTTTCATTTTAATTTGCTCCTTTTCTAGATGCGTTATTTTTGGCTTTTCGAATATCGATGCCAATTATTCTTAGAATTGTATAATACCCTACCATTCTTGAAAAAAGCCTTTCGGAATACCTATCACGGAAATCTTTTGTGCTTAAATTCGAAGAAATGATAGTGGATTTCTTAGTTTGATTGCGCAAATTTATTATGTTATACAGCTCTGAGTTTGTGAAGGTATTACTTAGCTCGGTTCCGAGATCATCAATAATAAGCAAATCACATACCTTGATATATTCATAGGTACTAAGAGCTGAATTATCATTTTTAAATTTCGCGGCACTTAATATATCAAATAATTGAATAGAAGTCAAATAAATAACAGAATGATTTCTATCCATTAATTCTTTTGCAACGCAATGAGTTAAAAAAGTTTTACCGACACCTGGTTCGCCATATAAAAGAAAGTTTTCAAATTGGTCCGGATTATCGAAGTTTTCGATATATGTTTTGAAAACATTGATTGTTCGGCTTATGTTCTCATAAGGCGATAGCGGTGTAATCTCATCATAAGGACCATCGTTTGAATAAAATGATTTATCTAAGGTGCCAAAATTCTCTTCTTGCAAAATGCTCTCTAAATTTGAGTTATGATAAAGAATTTTTGCGGCCTTTTGGATAAAGCATTTACATGGCTTTGAGTCTACATATCCTGTATCTTTGCAAAGTTCGCATTGATATGTGGTTTCGTAAATATCAGGAGTGTAGCCATATTTAAAAAGTAAATCTTTTTTTGCTGCTTCTAGTTCATCTATCTTTGATGCAGTATCAGAGGTTGTGTTCTCTTTGTTTAATAAGGAATGTCTGACTGAATTAAGTGCAAGTTCTGCAATCTGATCATCAATTTCCTTGATATCAGGATGTGCATTGTGGAGCTTCGCGATTTGTTCCTTGCGGTTACGATTATTTTCGTTTTGAATCTTTTCGTATTCAGACATAACCATTCTATATTGGCTGTTAGTTAATCCCATTTTATTACCTCATTTCGTATTTATAACAACATGTTTATAATAACATGGTTCTTCTTGAAGTAAATGGATTACTCACTACTTACATTTTTTAAAGAGTTCTCAAAGAAGCTTTTTTCTAATTCTTTAATTTCATCGTCGCTCATTTCACGCTGAGAAAAGGCGTTAAAACGGTTGACAGGTTTGTTGTAAGTGTTTTTATAGCTATTTGTGTAGTTATTATTTGATGATGTAGAAGTAGAAGTGCTCTTTGATTTTTGAACATTCTTATGGAACTCTTCATCATCTTTAGCGATTTCTTCCATGGTCTTTATTCCTTTATCGTGCCATGAAGATAAAATTTTATCGATATATTTAAAATCACCCTTACCATTATTTAAAATTGAACGGTTGCAAGCTTCTAAGATAATATCTAATCCAAAATCATAGGTTTCGTGCCATTTGGTAACAAACTCCTGTTCAATCTGAGCGAGAGAACGTCCGAGGCCAAGAGCCTTTGAAATATCCATATGGAACTTGTTATAAGCTTTTGAACTAACCTTAGCTTCAGCAGAAGTGCGAATTCCTTCTTTATCCCAAGTCATGGCAACCTTACGAACAAAGGATGGTTTGGTTGGCTTATTCTCTGAAGTGATGAAATCATAAAGCTGGATGATTCTGTCCTGATCAAATTGTAACTCATAGATAAGGAAGGAAATATTTTCCTGATCCTGGTAAGACAAAGGTCTTTTGAGATACATTTCAACCATGCTACAAACCCAACTGTAGACGTCTTCTGCATTTGGAGTACTGTCGGTTCCGCTAGCAGAAGTATCTAGTGAAGCGTTAGTATGAACGCTGTTATCACTTGAAATAGTTATGTTTGCAACTGGTACAGAGAATGTTTCCCTTGGATAAGTTTCATTGGAAATATTGCCATTTGCGAAAGATGCGCTTGTTGATGAGTTTGGTAAAAATTCATTACTAGCATGCGGTTTCGTAAAGCTTTGATTCCTTGAAACATATTCATCAGAAGAACGAAGGTTATCATTTGTGCCATAAGAATTTCCTGGGAACGAATTATGAGCAAGAGAATTTCTTGAAGCAGTATTATCTGAGGAAATTTTACTATGGTCCATAACCTTAATTCCGATTATTTCACCGGTTTTTGAACGTGAAATTGCAAGAAGTCCCTCATTTTCCCAATAATTTAAGGCTCTTTCAATGTCGCGTTCGTTTGCATCCATCTTGTCAGCTAAAAATGAAATTGATACTCCATTTTCACCAGACTGGATACATCTTAATAGTAAGATATAGATCTTAACACAACTTCCACTGGCTTTTACCATATAGTGGTCAATGAAAGCGTTTGGTATTGAAGTAGCGACGATTTCATCGTCGGAATACAATATTATTTTATTCATTTATCTTGTCCTTTTCCCTATTTAGTGTATACCCCCATAAAATTGAAAACCAGGTTTTTCGTTGTTTCTAAAGCTGGTTTAGAAACAATTCAAAGGCTGTTTCAAATCCCATGGCTTAAAGTTTATCACAGTTTGAAAAAAATGCAACTCGGACAAGTGGTTGATAAGCTATATATGGGTAAATGTGGATATGTGGATAAACTTTTAAACCATTGATTTTACTTGATTTTTGAAAAAAAATTATCCACACCGAACTGTTAAGAAAAACTCAAACAGAGGTGTGGATAAGTGGATAACTATTTTTCAACTAAGTCTTTGCCTATATCTACAACGTTTCCGGCTCCCATAGTTATTAACAAATCGCCGTTGATACAACTTTTTTTAAAAAATTTTTTAATTTCTTCAAAATCAGAAATATTGATTGCATTTCCGCCTTTTTTATTGATTTCATCTGCGAGCATCTTAGATGAAATATCACCTGGATCTTTTTCTCTGGCTGCATAAATATCAGCTACTACGAGGTTATCTACCTGAGAGAGAACCTCGGCAAACTCGTTGAATAGAGCTTTTGTTCGTGAGTAGGTGTGAGGTTGGAATACCATCCAGAACTTGTTTTTTGGATAGTTTGCAGCTGCCTTTAAGGTGGCATCGATTTCTGTTGGGTGATGTGCATAGTCATCGATTACAGTTACACCATTGAACTCTCCGAGCTTTTCAAAACGTCTGTGGGTTCCGGTATATCCGTTTAGTGCCTCTGCGATAACTGGGAAAGGAACCTCGAAAATATCAGCCATTGCAATTGCTGAAAGTGAATTATATACATTGTGGACACCCACTACTCCGAGATTAATCTCTCCTTTTTCTTCACCTTTAACAACGAGTGTATATGTTGCGCAACCATTACTATTATAAGAAATGTTTTTTGCTGTGTAGTCAAAGTCACCATTTAAGCCAAAGGTTATAACGTGTCCTTTTGTTGCTTCTGTTATATAAGAAAGCTTTTCGATTTCTCCGTTGATAATAAGGTAACCATAAGATGGAATTAATGACGCGAATTCTCTGAAAGAGTGGCGTATGTCATCTAAGTCCTTGAAGAAATCAAGGTGATCTGCGTCTACATTTAAGATTATTTCTGAAGTAGGCTTAAATTTAAGGAAGCTGTTTGTGTACTCGCAAGCTTCTGTTATAAACTTATCTGAATGGCCGATTCTCATGTTTCCACCGATTCTATCAAGCATTCCACCTACTGAAATTGTTGGGTCTAAATCTGCTTCGAGAAAGATGTGTGAAAGCATTGATGTTGTTGTGGTTTTTCCGTGAGTTCCGGAAACGCCAATTGCATGCTTATAGTTATTCATTACCTGTCCTACAAGAGAGGCTCTTTCCATCATCTTAAGCCCTAATTCCTTTGATTTAACGAATTCTGGGTTATCCTCGCTGATTGCAGCTGTATAAACAATATAATCTATATCATCGGTAATATTTTCTGAAACCTGCCCATAGTTTACATGGATTCCCACGTCTTCAAGTTCTTTTGTTGTGTCAGATTTTTTGATGTCTGAACCACTAACCTTGAAACCTGAATCATTTAATAGAAGGGCAAGACCACTCATGCTGATACCGCCGATTCCAATAAAATAAACTGAAGAAGGCTTATTAAAGTCAATCTCGTACATGATTATCTCCTTACTTACATATATAAATGTAATTAAAATTTTCGTCTTTTATCATACTTCATTCATAAAGTGATAGCAAGTTTAAATTTTTTTTCGCAGGAAAAATTAGGACAATAATTAGTTCAATGTAAAAATAGGAAAACATTTAAGTAAAATATTCATAAAATCATCATAAAATCATTAGAATTTTGTGCAGTATTGTGTAATTTTTATAATAATTAACAAAAAAAGAGTATTTTTTTACTAATTATTGTTCACATTTCACAAAAATTATGGTATAATCTCACTATTCTATACAAGCGAGGTGATAACGTGATTAAGAAAGAGATGATTGCAATGCTTTTAGCAGGTGGTCAGGGGTCTCGTTTAGGTGTTTTAACAGCTAACGTTGCAAAGCCTGCAGTAGCATTTGGTGGAAAATACAGAATTATTGACTTTCCACTTAGTAACTGTATAAATTCCGGAGTTGATACAGTCGGAGTTTTGACACAGTATCAGCCATTGGCATTAAATACTCACATTGGAATTGGTATTCCTTGGGATTTAGATAGAAATGTCGGTGGTGTATCAATACTTCCTCCATATGAAAAGAGTACTAGCAGTGAGTGGTACACAGGTACTGCGAATGCTATTTATCAGAACCTTAGATTTATGGAGTACTATAATCCTGATTATGTGCTTATTCTTGGTGGAGACCATATTTATAAAATGGATTATGAGGTTATGCTTGATTTCCATAAGGCAAACAAGGCAGATGTTACACTTGCAACACTTGCAGTTCCTATGGAAGAGGCTAGTCGTTTTGGTATCGTTATTACAGATGATAATAAACAGATTCAAGAATTCGAGGAGAAACCAGAGCATCCAAGAAGTAATCTTGCTTCAATGGGTATCTATATTTTCTCATGGCCAGTGCTTAGAGATGCGCTTATCAAGCTTAAAGACCAGCCATCATGTGACTTTGGTAAGCATATAATTCCATATTGTCACGATAAGGGATCCCGTATTTTTGCATACGAGTTCAATGGATATTGGAAAGATGTTGGAACTCTTGGTGCATATTGGGAAGCAAACATGGAGCTTATTGATATTGTTCCAGTATTTAATCTTTATGAGGAATTCTGGAAGATTTTCACAAAGACAGAGAAGATTCCGCCTCAGTATGTTGCATCTGATGCGATTATTGATAAGGCTATTATTGGTGAGGCTTCTGAGATATATGGCGAGGTACATAATTCGGTTATTGGAGCCGGCGTCGTCATTAAGAAGGGAGCGGTTGTTAGAGACTCCATTATCATGAATTCTGTTGAGATAGGCGAGGGAACAGTTGTTGACAAGGCTATCATTTCAGAAAACACTACCGTTGGTGCTAATTGTGTACTCGGTACTGGCGAGGAGGCACCAAATAAAGTTAAACCAAGCGTTTATGCATTTGGACTTGTAACTATAGGTGAAGATTCAGTTATTCCAGACGGTGTTAAGATTGGTAAGAATACAGCGATTTCTGGAGAAACTGTTCCAGCAGACTATCCTGGTAACGAGCTTGAAGCAGGAGAGACATTGATTAAGGTAGGTGATAGATAATGAGAGCTATTGGCATTGTGTTGGCTGGTGGTAACAGCAGCCGAATGAGAGAACTTTCTAACAAACGAGCTATCGCTGCCATGCCGATAGCCGGAGGATTCAGATCTGTAGACTTTGTACTTAGTAATATGAGTAATTCTCATATTCAGAAGGTTGCAGTTTTTACGCAGTTTAATGCGAAATCACTTAATGAGCATCTTAATTCTTCTAAGTGGTGGGATTTTGGACGTAAGCAGGGAGGACTTTATGTTTTTACTCCTACAACTACTCCAGATAATAGCTACTGGTACAGAGGAACAGCTGATGCTATCGCTCAGAACTTAACATATCTTAAGAATAGTCATGAGCCATATGTAATTATTGCGTCTGGTGATGGTATTTATAAGATGGACTATAATAAGGTTCTTGAGCATCATATTGCAAAGAAGGCAGATATTACAGTAGTTGTTTCTAAGTTGGATGATAGAGATGATATCAGTCGTTTTGGTGTTATTGATGTTGACAGCGAAGGAAGAATTACAGATTTTGAGGAGAAGCCAATCGATTCTAAGAATAGGCTTGTTTCCACAGGTATCTATGTTGTTCGTAGAAGACTTCTTATTGACTTGATTGAGAAATCAATTCAGGAAGAGCGTTATGACTTCGTTAAGGACATCCTTATAAGGTATAGAAATATAAAGAAGATTTATGCTTATGAGACAAAGGAATATTGGAGTAATATTTCTTCTGTTGATGCATATTACAACACTAACATGGACTTCCTCAAACCGGAAGTTAGAGATTATTTCTTCAAGCAGTATCCTGATATTTATTCAAAGGTTCAGGATTTGCCACCTGCAAAATATAATGAGGGTGCATCTGTGAAGAACAGTCTTGTATCTAGTGGTTGTATCATAAACGGTAATGTTGAGAATTCAATTCTCTTCAAAGAGGTTTATGTTGGTAATAATTGTACAATTAAGAACTCTATTATCTTGAATGATGTTTATATTGGTGACAATACCCATATCGAGAATTGTATAGTTGAGAGTAGGGATACAATTCGTGCAAACGCTAACTATGTTGGTGATTTGGATAACATCAAAGTAGTAGTAGAGAAAAATGAGAGATACGCACTCTAAATAGGGGCGGCGAAACATTCGTATGTTATCGTCGATTAAGTGCATATATCTTTAGAAGTTTAATTAATGAAAAAGATTCTTACTGTTTTTGAATGACACAAATACAGTTTTAGACTGTCATAATCGACGTTACATTAATAAATAATATAACTTCCAGGAGGGAAAGTAATGGAAATTACAGACATCAGAGTTAGAACAATAGCCAAAAGTGGTAGAATGAAGGCTGTTGTTTCTATTACTATCGACAACGAATTTGTTGTTCATGACATTAAGGTAATTGAGGGTGACAAAGGATTATTTATTGCGATGCCTTCAAGAAAGTCGTTGGATGGAGAATATAGGGATATTGCTCATCCAATCAATTCAGATACCAGAAATAGGATTCAGGAGATGGTATTAGCAAAGTATGACGAAACTGAGAAAGCTGAAGCTTTAGAAGCGGAAGCTGAAGAGTAATTACTTCGCTTGTAGAATAAGTGTTTGGGGCTCATAGCTTAAGCTGTGGGCCCTCTTAATTCAGGTGAGGTTCTCTTTTGGAGGAGATTTATTTTTTGTAAGCAATGCTTGAAATGATTTCGTGTTAAGTTACGTTTTGCACTCGAGAATGACCGAAAAAGGCGCTTAAATAAAGTGCTTAAAAAAAATAAAAAAAATAGTTGACAAACTTAAAAACACCTTGTATAATGCTCATTGTGTCACGAAGCAGACGGGGTGTGGCTCAGTTTGGCTAGAGTGCCTGATTTGGGATCAGGAGGTCGCAGGTTCGAATCCTGTCACCCCGATTTACATTCCTTGCTTTGGAACACGTAATTGAATAAAGCATTTATTTAAATACAACCTTTTATTTATATAAATGAAATATGCGGGTGTAGTTCAGTGGTAGAACACCAGCCTTCCAAGCTGGATATGTGGGTTCGATTCCCATCACCCGCTTCTTTGTTGGGAAAAAACTTTTCTAGCAAAGTCTGAGTGTACCAGTAGCTCAGCTGGATAGAGCAACGGCCTTCTAAGCCGTGGGTCGGGGGTTCGAATCCCTTCTGGTACGTTGGTAGGTCGCGTATAGGCGTTGAAATATAATGTTTTGCGGGGCTTATTTTTATAAATTGCTGCAATGAAGCCATGCATTTTCTGAATGAAGATTTTCTGAAAGTTTAATGACGGAAATGTGTTGTAGCATGAATGTGGTGGATATGGCGCAGTTGGTTAGCGCGCCAGATTGTGGCTCTGGAGGCCGTGGGTTCGAATCCCACTACCCACCCGAATTAATTTTAAGGCACCTGTTCGCAGGTGCTTTTTTTATTGTAATTTTATAATTAGGATGGTATAATTTCTTGTATATGTGCAAAAATGGGATGCATTTTTCTTATGTTTCGAAAATGCCCAATTTATAGGGTTTGCACGTATGTCATTGTATTTTCTTTTTAAGAATCTACTGTAACATTCAGTTTGGGAGTAAGAGTTTATAAAAATTTTAGATATGCAGAATCTATTACACTATTTTTTATTGGAGGTTTATTATGAATAAGTTCAAAAGAGCAGTATCGTTGGTTCTTGTTTTTGTTCTTGTTGCTACAATGTGCCCTGTTAATAATGCAGAGGCGGCAGCTAGAGTAAAGCTAAACAAGAAAAAAGTTACCTTTAAGGTTGGAAAAAGAACTACTTTGATTCTTAAAGGTGCAAAGGGAAGAGTTAAATGGAAGGTCTCAAACAAAAAGGTTGTCAAGATTTCAAAATCCAAGAATAGAAAATTAAAAATAAAGGGAGCTAAGGCTGGAAAGGCTGTGGTTACAGCTATATATAGAGGTAAGAAATATAAATGTCGTGTCGTTGTTAAGGCTAAGTCAAGTAGTGCAAGTACTTCTACAACTTCACCAAGTTCTAAGAGTGCAACTACTGCGACTCCATCAGCTACAAAGGCTAGCTCAACTAGTAGTCCTAAGTCTACTTCTAGTGCGAAGTCAGGAAGCACTGCTTCTCCATTAGTTACTTTAAGACCGGATGGAAGCACTCCAGAGCCTACAAATACATCTGGAACTGTTACAACTCCTAATCCTGCAGATGTTGTTGGAACAGAAGCTCCAGCGGCTGATGCAGAATATGATAAGAGTCTTTCTGGTGTAATCGAAGCTAATGGCGATGATATTTCAGATGGAAATGTTGGAGATAGTGGGAAGGATGTAAAAGGAAATGATGATAGCACATATGGTGATATCTTCGGATTTACATCATCAGACACTGTAAGCATTTCAAATGATGATGATGGTGATATTTATTATTATGTAGTTCCATATAGTAGCTTATCAGGTGGTGGAACAAAGAATTTAGCAACTGTTTCGGAGTTAGATAGTGTTATGGTATCTGGTTCAGAATACAGTGGATTTAAGGCATATACAGGTGCCTTCACATTGAACGGATGTGAAGAGGGATATATTATTTATGTTAAGCTCGTAAGTTCTGATGGAACAGGATATAACTATATTTCAAATGTTGAAGTTCTTTCAGTTGCTGGCGGTGGTTCATCATCAGGAGATGGAGATGATAATACAATTCCTGCATACTCAATTCCTGCGGATGAAGGTTCTTCTAACTCTTCATTACCAAGTAGCGCAAGCGAGAATACACTTCAGCTTGGAGATGGTTCTGGAAGTCATGCAGTAACACTTGGAGATAGCGTTTCAAGCTTTACAGCAGCACTTGGAACTCCAGTAAGAATTGATACTGCAGTTCAAGGATTTAAGATTTATATTTATAACCCAAGTGGTGATTATAAGAACTATATGCAGATTTATGTAAGTAACGATACGGTAATCGGTATGGCTACAGTTTCTAAGTA
>JAILNN010000076.1 GCA_024691565.1 Lachnospiraceae bacterium
GGTGGAAGGTTTGTGATTGCGATAAGTGTCTTTCCAACCAACTCCTCTGGCTCATAATATGCATGAATTCCAGAAAGAATTGTTCTGTCTGTGCCTGTACCATCATCAAGAGTAAACTGAAGGAGTTTCTTTGACTTTGGAACTGCCTCACAAGCCTTAACTTTAACTGCTCTAAAGTCTGACTTAGAGAATGTCTCAAAATCAACATCTTCTTCAAACATAGGCTCAAGCTTAACATTTGAGAAATCAATCTTATTATTAGGTGTGAAGAAACCAGTAGCTGGCTCTGAAACCTTCTCAGCACCTTCATCAGAAGCATCATCACTACCACTCTCAGAACCTGTCTTAACACTTTTCATCGTTGGAAATGCGATAACATCACGGATAGCTGGTGAATCAGTAAGAAGCATTACCAATCTATCAATACCATATCCAATTCCACCTGTAGGAGGCATACCAATTGAAAGCGCATTTAAGAAGTCTTCATCAGTATGGTTAGCTTCCTCATCTCCTGCATCTGCAAGAGCATCCTGAGCCTTAAAACGCTCTCTCTGATCGATAGGGTCATTAAGCTCTGAATAAGCATTACACATCTCCCAAGTATTAATAAAGAGCTCAAAACGCTCAACATAATCAGGATTCTCAGGCTTCTTCTTTGTAAGAGGAGAAATCTCAATCGGATGATCCATAACGAAGGTAGGCTGGATAAGCTTCTCTTCACAGAACTCCTCAAAGAAGAGATTCAAGATATCCCCCTTCTTATGTCTATCCTCAAACTCAACACCCTTTTCCTTAGCGATGTTTCTAGCGTCCTCAAGAGTATCGATTGTGTTCCAATCAACACCTGCATATTTCTTAACGGCATCAACCATTGTAATTCTCTCAAATGGCTTGCCAAGGTCAATTTCATTCTCACCATACTTAATAACAGTAGTTCCACAAACTTCCTTAGCAAGGAATTTAAACATTTCCTCAGTTAAGTCCATCATTCCGTTGTAGTCTGTATAAGCTTGGTAAAGTTCCATCAAAGTAAACTCAGGATTATGACGAGTATCAAGTCCTTCATTTCTGAAAACTCGACCAATCTCATAAACTCTTTCCATTCCACCAACGATGAGTCTCTTTAAATAAAGCTCAAGTGAAATTCTAAGTTTAACATCCTGATTAAGTGAATTATAGTGTGTTTCAAAAGGTCTAGCTGCGGCACCACCTGCATTTTCAACAAGCATAGGTGTCTCAACCTCCATGAAATCCTTTGCATCAAGGAAGCTACGAATCTTACTAATAATCTTAGAACGAGCAATAAATGTTTCCTTAACTTCAGGATTCATAATTAAATCGACATATCTCTGTCTGTATCTCATGTCAGTATCAGTGATTCCATGGAACTTCTCAGGAAGAATCTGAAGGCTCTTTGAAAGCAAAGTAACCTCTTCTGCATGAATTGAAATCTCGCCTGTCTTTGTCTTAAAAACAGTTCCCTTAACGCCTAAGATATCGCCGATATCATACTTCTTAAAGTCCTTATAAGAATCTTCACCAACATTATCTCTAGCAACATAAGCCTGAATATCACCAAGCTTATCACGAAGTGTACAGAAAGAAGCCTTACCCATGACACGCTTAAGCATCATTCTACCGGCGATTGTAACTTCCTTACCGTCCATCTCGTCAAAATTATTCTTAATATCTGTACTATGATTTGTTACATCATACTTTGTAATCACAAATGGGTCCTTACCAGCTTCCTGAAGTGCTGCAAGCTTTTCCTGTCTAACCTTTAAAAGCTGCTTAGCATCCTGCTGCTGTCCACCATTATTCTTCTTGTTTTGATTATTATCTGCCAAAATCTTACCCTACCTTTGTCAAAATATAACTAAATTTATTTATAATCATCGAAATAAAATTATCAATTATTTCTTTTTCTTCTGAATCTTCATAATCTTATATTTAATAAAGTCACCAGTTGGAGTCTCAACATCAACAACATCATTCTTCTTATGTCCCATAAGAGCAGCTCCTACAGGTGATTCATTAGAAATCTTACCATTAAGAATATCAGCCTCGGCAGAACCAACGATTGTATACTCAACCTCTTCGTTCATCTCAACATCCTTAAGCTTAACAGTAATACCGATGTTAACCTTCTTTGAGTCAACCTCGCCCTCATCGATAACTTCAAGAGTTTTTAAAAGAGCTTCAATTTCCTCAATACGACCTTCAATCTGTCCCTGCTCTTCCTTAGCAGCAGCGTATTCAGCGTTTTCTGAAAGGTCACCCTGACTTCTTGCTTCTTTAATCTTATCAGCGACCTGTTTACGTCTGTTAACTTTTAAATCTTGAAGTTCTTCTTCAAGATTATTATATCCTTCTCTAGAAATTACATTTTTTACCTCAGCCATGGGTATATCCTCACTTTCTTTTTTCTGCTGTAAAGATTTACAGTATGTTCCTCAACTAAAAGGCAACTTATAAATTATATATAAAATCGCCTATAATGTCAACAACCACACTTATTAGCCTATATGAATCTTTTCTCCTCAAATTAAACAAGCCTATCTAAATCAACCACACTTATATAGCCTGTCCAAACCTGTTCTCTACTGCCTTTTCAGATGTATCCCAATTATCGCTACCATCTTCCATACTGCTTCTAAATGGAGCAACTGGTAATCCATTATTGCCATAAAGCATAACCTTACCAAAGTTCGTCCAGTTATATCTAACATAAACTGGCACATCCACCTTTGAAGATGAAACTACAATAGAGTTTTTAACGATAGATACTTCATCTGCCTCATAGTAAACCTTGTCCATTCCGGCAACTTCAAAACTCTTAACATAATTATCACCAGAGCAAATATATCCAGAATAGTTTTTATAGCTCTCAAGCATCTCATCCATCTCTTCTTTAGTTTTAGGATTAAACTCCTTACAAAGATCAGAATTATCATTCTCACTTCTAACAATAATTCCATCATCTGCATAGTCAAATTCAATTGTAACCTTATTTTTTTCTACAATAATCTGCTTAAATGTAGGTCCATAAACATCTTTTTCTTCAGCCTTCTTGTAAGCTACATTAAGCGCGATATTTCCAAGTCTAAATCCAACATCAAGTTTATGAACTGGATGAATATTATTAAGTTCACCTCTATCAGTAATAACTGCAACACCAGTATTCTTAATAGTCTTAGCAACTCTAGCCTGAGCCTCACGAACAAGTGGCCAGTTCTTAAAGTCCTTATCACTCTCATTTTTAAACATAGGAAGCTGAACCAAAAGTACAGGAAGATTATCATCCTTCCAATCCTTCCTCCAATTTCTAATCATTGAAAACATCAAATCATAGTAAAGCTCAGGAGTCTGGTCATCTTCTTCACCCTGATAGTAAATGAATCCCTTTAATGTATATGGCATAACCTGCTTAAGCATAACCTCATAAAGTCCGGCAGGTCTTGTAAATGCCTTAGGTCCAACTGGGCCAGGATATCTATTTTCACCACAAAGCTCAATACACTCTTCCCAGGATGGATGCTCATGAGTTGCATAATACTCTCCGCATTTTCTATCAAATTCAGCCTGATAAACCACATATTCGGCATATTCTCTATCATAATCCTCAGGTTTCTGATTTTTAACTATCTCATCATACTCATCCATAAATCTCTTAATACGATTGTTTGCAGTGATTTCTTCCCTGCTTGTCCAGCAATATGCATGGGTTCCGCCCCAGTTACAATTGATAATACCTACTGTAACTCCAAGTTCCTTAGAAAGCTTTTCTGCAAAATAATATGCTACAGCAGACCACTTTCCAACTTCCTCAGCTGTATTATAATCACCGTTAGCAATTGACCAATGTGCATCCTTCTTTAAACTATCAAGTTCCTCGCCTTCATATGCACACTTTGGTGTATAGTAAAATCTAATAGAATTATTATTCATATTTTTAAGTACATTTTCAGCCTTATATGAACCATTAATCTCTAATTCCATGTTTGACTGTCCGCAAGCAAGCCAAACTTCACCAACCATAACATCACCAATAACAACGCTTTCACCGTCAAGAATTTTAAAATTCTCAGAATTATTACCAGCAATAACCTTAAGAATATAAGGTCCACCAGCCTTTAATGGAGGTAAACTAACTTCAAATCTTCCATTTACAGATTTTCCAATAACTTCTTTATCATCAAGTTCAACTCTAACATATTTCTTGTTTGTTTCACCCCAAACAACAATATTTTTATTCTGCTGCAACACCATATGTTCTCTAAAAATTTCTGGTAATTTAATCATACTAATTCCTCTTTTCATAAAAAATGCTTAACAATAGTTCAAAAGCACGAATACTTTAAACCTTTAACCTAAAATAATCTACCTTAAATATTCAAGTTAAATTACTTTTAACAATAGAATATTTACCTAGAAAAACCGCCACGCTAGCTAGCGTGGCGGCGAACACGTATCTTATTTTCCACAAATCACCATAGAATTAACTAATTCTAACAACTAGAAACTATCTAGTCATTATTCATATATTTTAAATAGCAAGGTAATTTATGCTATTAAAACATTCTATAGGTAATAGACTTTTCTAATGATTCAAGAATCTCGCTAATAACACCAAATCTAATGGCATCAGCGATATTGCCATCAACGAATCTCTCCTGTCTGACAATGTCTGTAAGCATTGCTTTAAGCATATAAGGAGGTGCTTCCTTGGCCTTTTTCAAATATACATCTAATTCTGCATTTTCAAGACCATATCTATACAAGGTATCTTCATAACTAAAATCACCAAAATCCATGTCCTGACAAAGAGATTCCATGAAGTTTACTTCCTCACCATATCTTGGATATGGGAAAGGCTTCTGGTTATCAATAGGCTTTGGAGCAAACCACTCAGTCTTAGATTTTTTATCAAAGAAAGCTTTTGATTCCATAAGCTTATCAAATTTTTGTTTTCTCTTCTGTCTAATCTTATCTAAGTTATCTCTATAATCCTTAAGAATAGTCTTCAATCTATCATCTAAAATTGTATCAACATTTTTTGATATTTCCTCAGGAATTGTATAATATGCTTCAGCAATACTTCCTGCCATTGTTGCAATCCCTGCACTATCGCCTCCAAGTGAAACTGCAATTCTTATAACCTCTTCATAAGAATTACCTTCATAAAATGATACAAATGCAAGTGGGAAAGTATACTTAGCTTCCTTAGTTTTTGGATTTGTTGCTCTAAGTATTTCAGATGATTTTGACAAATCATAATAATAAACATCTTCTATGTAACTTTTAATATATTCCTTATCTACGCCCTGTCTGGCCAAGAAAATAGATGCGCACAGTGCCTTTGTAGCCTTAACAGCCTCAGAATTATTATGAGTCATCTTTGCTGTTATTTCCGCATAGAACTCAACATACTTCAAACTGTTATAAACCCACGCACAAGCCGAAGAACGAATAGCTGCTTCATTACCAGAAAAATTAAATGGTTTAGGTGTTTCGCTCTCCAACCAGTTACTCATATTCTCGCCATATTTAAATCTCGGATATAATTTATAAAGCTCTTTCATCGATTTAGCAATAGCAATCCTTGTTTTTCTTGTACTCCCATAACCCTTAATCAATCCTTCAGCTACAGCTAAAGACATTACAGTCCCCTCTGAAAACCTTGAAGGAGTAAGGAATAACGTAAAATTTTTACTCGAAGTGTTATTTTTTTCATATGGTGTTCCTATTATATCACCTAATATCGCACCTAACATAATAAACTCTCCTTTCAAATACGCATTTAATAAGTAATATTCTACCACTAAATATATGACAATTCAATGAAAAATTCCAATGAAATTTCATATAAATAGGCAGAGAAATTTTTTCCTCTGCCTACAAATATATTTCATTATTAATTTTTAAATTAAGGTCAAATTATTTTGCTGTGATATACTTCTGAGCAGCAAGTAATTCAGCGGTAAGAACAGCTCCACCTGCAGCGCCACGCTTTGTATTATGTGAGAGACCAACAAACTTATAATCATAAAGTTTATCTTCTCTAAGACGTCCAATTGAAACACCCATTCCCTTTTCATAATCAACATCAAGTCTAACCTGTGGTCTATCATCTTCCTCTAAATACTGAATAAACTGCTTTGGAGCACTAGGAAGATCTAACTCCTGTGGAAGTCCCTTGAAGTTCTTCCATGCCTCAAGAATCTGCTCCTTAGTAGGCTTCTTCTTGAAGTTAACAAATACTGCAGCTGTATGTCCATTTAAAACTGGAACTCTGATACACTGAGTTGTGATAACTGGTGACTCAGCCTTCTTAATCTTACCATCTTCAACAGTTCCCCAGATTCTAAGTGGCTCCTGCTCACTCTTCTCTTCCTCACCACTGATGAATGGAATGATATTTCCTTCCATCTCTGGCCATTCCTTAAATGTCTTACCTGCACCACTGATTGCCTGATAAGTTGTAGCAACAACCTCAGTTGGCTCAAACTCACGAAGAGCATGAAGAGCTGGTGTATAGCTCTGAATAGAGCAGTTAGGCTTAACAACGATAAATCCTCTTGTTGTGCCAAGTCTCTTCTTCTGAGCTTCAAGAATCTCAAGATGTCCTGGATTTAACTCAGGTACTACCATAGGAACATCCTCTGTCCATCTATGAGCGCTATTGTTTGAAACAACTGGTGTCTCAGTCTTAGCATACTCTTCTTCAATCTTCTTAATTTCATCCTTAGACATATCAACTGCACTAAAAACAAAATCAACAGTTGCAGCAACACCTGCAACATCACTAACATCCATAACCTTTATATTCTTAACTGCCTCAGGCATAGGTGTCTCGATTTTCCAATGATCTCCTACTGCCTCTGCATAAGTCTTTCCCGCACTTCTTGGGCTTGCAGCAATTGTAACTACCTCAAACCATGGATGATTTTCCAATAATGAAATAAATCTCTGACCTACCATTCCAGTACCACCAAGGATACCTACCTTAAGCTTCTCTGCCATTTAAAATTCCCTCGCATTCTTATTATAATTTTAAAATGTCTTATGAAATTCCATCAAATAAATGAACCCTCGAAATAAGACAACATATATAATAATACTTTACACCACATTTTTACAAGTGTTAATTTTATATATGTTGTAGAAATTTCATGTTATATTTGAATTATTTTTAAGCATAATTACCAAAAATGCATTTCTATACCTTTACAAAAGCCCTATTTTAATGTAGTATTTGAGGGTGTCGACGACTAATGAATTAGTTTCAAACAATGATTTTTATAAACATTTTCAGTAAACATCATTAAAATATTTCATCAATTCGTCAAATTTCTAATTACAGAAAGAGGTTAATACAATGAAAACAACTCCTGTTAAAGGTACAAGAGATTTTTTACCTAATGAGGTGAGTCTCAGAGATGATTTACAGAATAAAATATTAGAAACCTATCGTTCGGCTGGTTTTGAACGCATCACTACACCTGTGATTGAAGCCGCTGAAAATCTTGATAAAAGTGAAGGTGGAGAAAACCTCAACTTGATTTTTAAGGTTCTTAAAAGAGGTCAGAAGCTCGAAAAAGCCCTTAATGCATCACCAGTTGATGTGAATAATCTTTCAGACATAGGACTTCGCTACGACTTAACTCTTCCACTTTCAAGATATTATGCAAACAATAAAGAAAAGCTTATCACACCTTTTAAGGTTATCCAGATGGATAAGGTTTATCGTGCAGAACGCCCACAGAAAGGCCGTTTAAGAGAATTCACTCAATGTGATATCGATATAATTGGTAATCCTAATTCAGATGCTGAAATCGACCTTATCTTAACAACAGCCAAAGCACTTGAGAAAGTTGGAATTAAGAATTTCAAAGTTAAGATTAATGACAGAAGAATCTTAAAATCAATCTTTACATACTCAGGATTTGCTGAGGATGATTTTGAAAAGCTTGCAATCATCTTTGATAAGCTCGATAAAATCGGTCTTGATGGAGTAAAGGAAGAACTCCTAAAAGAAGAATTTGATTCAAACTCAGTTGATAAATTTATATCTCTATTTACTGGTGGAGAACTCAGTTTAGAAAAAGCAGGCGAACTTGAAGGCGCTGGCGAATATGCTAAGAATGTTTTAAATATAATGGAAAGTGTAAAGGCAATTAGTAACGGAAGCGTTGAAGTTCAGTTCTCTCCTTCTCTAGTTCGTGGACAAGGCTACTACACAGGAACAATCTTTGAAGTTGAAGCTGAAGGCTATTCTGGCGCAGTCGCAGGCGGCGGTCGCTACGATAATCTTATCGGCAAGTTCCTTAACGAAAGTATTCCAGCAGTTGGTTTCTCAATCGGCTTCGAAAGAATCTTTGGAATCTTGATGGAAAGAGAATTAGAAACCGGAAATAGCAAGAAAAAAATTGCACTCTTCTTTGATGAAGATAAG
The DNA here is from genome assembly GCA_024691565.1 of Lachnospiraceae bacterium. Classification (GTDB taxonomy): domain Bacteria; phylum Bacillota; class Clostridia; order Lachnospirales; family Lachnospiraceae; genus JAEEJA01. Next base: position 8,456 of record JAILNN010000076.1, read on the forward strand.
AAAATTGATGCCTTTAAATTTGCAGAAGATTTAAGAAATGATTATATCGTTTCACTTATTGCAAGACCTAAAAAACTTGGTAAATTCTTAAATAAATTAGAAGCCGCAAACTACGATGGATTCAAGGTTTATGGCGAAGAAGGCGAAATCAAATTATT
>JAILNN010000084.1 GCA_024691565.1 Lachnospiraceae bacterium
ACGTTATCATTTTATTTATCAATATTAACCAATGTTAAAAATCAATAATATAAAACGTTTATTAGTCGGTATTACTTACGCAACACTTACTCTAATCGGATGTAACGCTACATCCTGTATCCCATCAGCATTAACTTTAGGGAATACTTTTCTCATAATCTGATAAGCTCCATTTACATCAGCATTAATTTTTATTCCATTATTACTAACGAATAAACCACGCTGCACTCTACGACTCTTATCATAATTAGTTTTAATTGGTTCTTCATTATCCAAGAAACTAGTACCACTTGTATAACTTTCTTCTGTAAGAATTACATTTAATCCTGTATTCTGAGCTTTGTATTGAACCATTTCAATAAATCTCATATGTGGAATACCTACGAATGATTGATTCACTCTTTTACTCATAGATGACTCTTGTTTCCAATTCTTATTATTACCAATAACAATTGTGTTAAAGTCGTTCTCAAGAGCGTAATCAATAAGATATTTACTTGCTTTGTGCATGTAATCATCAATCTTATGATTTCTTTTTAGAGTAAGACTACTTGGTTAACAAGTTTCTATATTTCATATCTTAAAAGATAATAGAAGAAGGTGTTCTTCCTTCATCAGATGTTATCTAAAATATTTACCATGTCTGACGGTTCCTGATAGACACTAGGTAAAACATAAGGTATTATCTTTAAGGATAGGACAAAGAATGTTCACCTCCTTGGGATGCTGATTTTTCAGCAGATACCTACAAGAAAGTCAATTAGTCCATTCGACAGGTTTTTATGTTTTAGCTGGTTGGGAGCCGGAAGGCTATACCCGTATAACGCGCTAGGTTGTGTACCTGCCAGATTGGAAATGGATTCCTATCAGAAAGGAGCTATTGCTCATGTCAAACAAAGTTATTTTTAATCCAGATGACTTATTCATCTCTGTTGGTATTGATGTCGGTGCTGATTTCTCCTGGATGTCTATTGCACTTCCAAACCAACAGTTTGTAGGAAAACCTTATAAAATCCTACACAGTAGTATGAATTCCCTTACAACCGCTGTTTCCAAAATAAAAGAAGCAGAAGATCTGTATTCTTTGGAAAGCCGCATTTTCCTCGAATCCACGGGAATTTATCATTACCCACTCTTCTGCTATCTTCGTGATAAGGGTTTTAACTGCTCCGTTATAAATCCTATCATTACTAAGAATAGCACAAATATGAACATTCGAAAAGTACATAATGATCGATTTGATTCTATTCGTATCTATTAATTGCTTGAGATGTTTTTGATGATAATAATCCAAATAACATAATAGAAAGTTTATTAATTTTTTTTAACATTTTACCTTCCTCCTTTTTATGAATGTGCAATGTGTGAATGTTTTCTAATTCACTTTACATTCACACATTAATAATTTTTTAAATTAATTTTTTGTTTTTTATTAACTGCTCTTACAACAAATCCATCTGAATAAACCAATTTTTTACAATTTTTATTTATTATTCTTTTCTTACCATTAATTGAAATTACTGTTATTTTTCCTTTTATATCTAAAAAAACTGCAGATTTTTTCTTGGTAAAACCAACTTTTTTTATTTTGGTTAATTTATATTTTTTATACTTTGCTATTCCATTATTTAACGTAATTTTTAATTTTTTAGAACCATAAGTTACAGTTGAACCACTTTTAGTATTTTTAACCTTTACTACTATTGGTTTTGAACTTGGCTCTATTGTTACTGTTGGACTACTCTCTGGAATAACAGGAGATATACTCGGTATTTCTGTTGGTTTACTTGAGGGAACATCACTTGACTTTTCTGATGGACTTACTGTTGGCTCTTCACTTGGTTCTATTGATGGGCTTACTACTGGTTCACCTGTTGGCTCTTCACTTGGTTCTATTGATGGGCTTACTACTGGTACATCTGTCGGCTCTTCACTTGGTTCTATTGATGGGCTTACTACTGGTTCACCTGTTGGCTCTTCACTTGGTTCTATTGATGAACTAGTAGACGGATCACTTGTTGGCTCTTCACTTGGTTCTATTGATGGACTAGTAGACGGATCACTTGTTGATTCAATAATAAGTGGAAATGGATTTTCTTTATAAATCTCACTTAATAAAAAACTATTATTCTTATAATATTCTGATAATGTTTCAAAATTTGGTAAATATTTTTCATAATAAATATTTTCAAAATCACAATATGCTATTATATAATCATATTTATTACGATATAAATTATAAATATTTTCATTTACATTATATACTTGAAAACCATTATCTTTATCTGTTTCAGATAAAATATCAAAGTTATACCACAATAATTTTTCGTTTTTTCCAATTGCCCAAATAGTACCATATAAATCATATCCAGCAATTCTAATTACATTATTACAATCAACTCTCTTTGTAACATCATATTTTTTATTATAGTACTGAATATTATTATCTTCATCAATATTAATTGTATAATATCCATTACTAACAGAATTAGAATATAAATGTACACTAGAATCTGTTGGTATGCTTGATTCTTCTATATCTACTACAGGCTTTTCCTTATTTGTAACATCTCCATTAATATAATAATATTCACCTGTATATTTATCATTAGTTTTATACAAGCCTTTTTGTGTAAAGAATTCCTTTAGTTCATCTAAAGTTGGAATTGTAATTTGATTATCAGTATAATCTACAAATTTTAATACATATCCATCTTTATCAACAACAAAATTTTTTACATCAACATCTTTTCCATCAATTTGATATAATTGAATTCCTCTTCCTTTATATTCTTCAGGAAGTACATCATAATTATACCATGCTAACTTATCATTATAGGTTTGAACCCAAACAGTTCCATCTCTACTTACAACATACCTTCTAGCATAAGATAAACTACATAAAGGATAATCAACCCCCTCATTATAATACAAATTCTTATACCTTAAAATATTATCAGATGAGAATATTCTTATAGTTCCTTTACTAATTTGATTTGAGTATTCATAATAAATATTCTCCTTTTCATCTACTTCTGCTTTTGAAAAATTAATATTAAACATTGTTACTACAAGCGCTAATACTAAAACAATTGATAATTTGCTACAAAACCTCCGGTTTTTTAAAATAGTAGTTCTCATAATAATGTTTCCTCCTTTTTTGATTTAAAATTTTAAAATTTTCAATGTGCAATGTGTGAATGTCTTAAAAAGAAAGGTAGCAATGCTACCTTTCTTAACACACATATTTTAGTACATCCTATAAGCCAATTATTTTCTTTGTTTTTTTGGAGTTTTTAATTTTTATTCCTAAATTCTTTTTTATTACTGCTTTTTTCCATTTTCCTGAATACCTTTTTATTTTATGAGAATCACGTTTAATAATATAAAACTTTCCTTTCTTTGTGATAAATCCATAATTATATGACTTTTTTATAAAAAATACATATTTTACTTTTTTAACCTTTTTCCTCCCATAAAACTTTACATTACCAGTTTTTTTGTTAAATACAAACCGTTCTACAATTTTACCATTCTGCAATAATTTAGTAGTATTTTTAACTTTCTTAACTACAATTTTATTCATTCCATCACTTGATGAACTATTCCCTGAAGATGGACTATTTGTTGCAGATGGAGTTACCGTATTTTTAGGGTTTGGACTTGTTGTTTTCTTGGGATTTGAAGTACTTGTTTCTGATGGATTGCTTGCGGAAGTATTTGTTGGTATTTCTGTTGTTTTTGATGGATTTTCTGAACTTTGTGGATAAGCAGTTTCTGTATTTGAAGGTGACTCAGTTATTTGAGGATTATCTTGTTTCTCTTTTTCATATCCTGTTTTAATTAACTCATACGATGGATTGCTAACATCTTCTATTGCATTTCCTTCAACATCAACTAAATCTACTAAAGTCACATCTTTGTCTTCACTTAAATAATCCACTTTGGCAGAATATAAATTATTTGTATAAACTTTCTCTCCATTAATAATTAAAGGTTGCATATCATTTGCAATATCCCTATTATAGTAAAATGTTTGATACAATTTACTATCTCCATTCTCCTGAATCAGCTTATACATATATGCCGTACCAAATTTATCAAGTACCATACTTAATTCTATGCCATCATTGTCTTTAGAAAAAATTATTTCGTAATCATCATTATAAAATATTTTATATACTACTGTATTTGTATTTGCCATATAACAAATTGTTCCTGATGATTTACTATTAGAATAATTTCTCGGTGTTGTTGTTAGATTCCATGTTAATCCTTCCTCTGCAAATGCAAAATTTGAACTACCAATTACCAAACAACATATTATTAGTAACCTTAAAAGAATTTTCTTCCGTTTCATATTTTATTCCTCCTTAATAATATTAATTTTTCAATGTACCTATGTGCGTTTTAAAAAAGAGAACGAAGATTATTTTCGTTCTCTTTCAAGCATATTGACATTGAAAATTTGATTTTAGGGGTGTCCCTAAATCCGACAAAGTGTCGGGTAAGGGACTGTCCCCTTAGGTTTAAAGTCCTATTATTTTTTTTGTTTTGCTTCCGTATTTTAGTTTCGTTGCTAAATTATTCTTTATAACTGCTTTTTTCCATTTTCCAGAATAGCTTTTTTTCTTTTTGGTTGTCCGTTTCATTACGTAAAATTTTCCTTTTTTAGTTATATAACCATAGTTATACGACTTTTTAATTATAAAGGCTTGTTTTACTTTTTTGACTTTTTTACCATTGAAATTTGCTACTCCTGTGGATTTTTTGAATGTAACCTTTGCAATAGTTTTACCGCCTTTGGTCACTTTAACTGTGTTTCCACTTTTCTTTACAGTGGTTTTTGTTGATGTACTTGGTGTTGAAATCTCTGTCGGACTTGCTGTTGCTGAACCACTTGAAGGTGTTGGACTTGGTGAAACAGTTGTTACAGGGGAACTAGTTGTTCCTGGATTAGGTGACGTAGAAACTGTTGGAGTTGGACTTGTAGATTCCTCTAACTTTGGTAATGGAGGATTAACAAATCCCGGATTTAATTCATCAAAACTAGCTTTTAATGTATCAAAATCAGGTGGATACATAGAATATGTTCCAGAATCATCATCATAAGCTATTGTTTCAAACATTAATTTCCCCTCACTATCCCCAAGTTTATTATATCACTTGAGCCAGCGGTGTTAACATTAAATATTAAAATATTATAATATTATTTAGTAATCAAGAACATAATAATCATCCATATATAATTACAAAATAACCAAAATAAGCTTATTTATCGGCCTTAGTGGCCTTAGCGGCCTTAGCGACCTTATTTACATCATAAATCCAAAAGATGTCTGTATAGTTGTAACCGCCTTTTTCCACGTTTTCCTTAAGTTCCTTTTCAGTCATATCATCATCACTAACCAAGTAAAAGGCCGTATATTCAGTACCATCAGTATAAGAATCTTCAAAAGACATCAATTTGTTAAAACTGCACAAATAATTCTCAACACTGCCTCTATCTTCTTCATCAACAGTAAAACCATCATACTCATACATAAGGAATTTGCCATCAACATAAGAAATATAAACATATACAGGCTTATTATCTTCATTTAAGAGTAAAATCACAATCGCTTTCTTAATAGAAGAAGTGGTATCACTAGTTGCATCATCACTAGTGGCATCTCTAAAATCGCACATCTCCTCAAATAGCTCTTGTCGATAGCTTTCATCAACTGTAGAGGCATCAACGATAATGCCAAGTTCCTTTTCTTCATCGTAGGTTAGAGGCTTATCCGGTAAACCAGAAAGAAAATCCGTAATCTTATCAGCATCATCCTTTGAGTATACTGGAATCTTACCATCATAAACCACATCTTCATCAGAGCTACCCTTGTCATCATCCTTTTTAGAGCTACATCCAACAAAGAGAGAAAGCGATAAAACCATAATTAAAGAAAATAAAACCCTCTTAATTAAAAAAACATTTTTATTCAAACTATAATTCTTCATATTTTCCTTTTTAATATATAACAAACTTTTATTAATTTTTATGATTCTCTATATGAACATTCTTCGCACAAAGCAAATCTCCAATCAACCTCACTGCTTCTTGCTGATAATCCATATGAATATCATTTATGCAAAGCAAATCTCCAATCAACCTTACTGCTTCTTGTTGATCCAGAATGCAGTCTTATAAAGTTCCTTCTTAAATTTAATACCAACTCTATATCTGCCAGGCTTAATATCCCCTAAAGGCACATTAATAAAGTATGATTGCTTCTTAAAAATCTTACTTTCCTGCTTAGTATCAGTAAAATCAAGTAGATATTTATTTTGCTTATTATAGATAAACACCTTCTTAACTCTATGATCCTTACAACGAATTTGTAAGATATCATCAAAAATTCTAAATCTAATCTTATTGATTTGGTCGCTCTCATCGCCTTTTCTTATAAGCTTAGGAACTCTATCAACCTTCTCAGGAGCTTTAATTTCACCGAAAATCTGAGGTTTCTTCCACTCAAGCGGCTCCATAGCCTTATCAACATCAATATTGATAATCTGAACACAGAAATAATCCCTCTTACAATTAACTAAATTTAAAAGCTCCCCAGTTTCCATATCATACTCATAAATCTTAGCTCTCTTGCCAGGAACATGGTCCGCCAAGTTACCGCACATAACATAGGCAGTCTTAAAGTCCTCAGTAATAAGCGCATTAGAACGAGTAATCGAAAGCTGAGCTGGGAAACGCTTCAACTGTTTAACAGTCTTCTTAACCTCATCAATCTCAACAACCAAAAGATTAGACTCTTCCTTACCATCGAACCAGTCAACTGGACGACGATTAGCTGTATGATTATCAAAGAACACAAGCTGAAGCACATGCTTCTCAAGGTCATGCTTAATAATTCTAACTCCATGTTGCTGATAGAACCACTCAAAACCATCCAAAGGCTCAAGCACTAAATCTTCCTGCTCAGTCCCCTTATAAAACTCAGGATTCGTCATAATCCAAAGGATCTTCTTAGTCTTCATATCAAGCTTCGCGATTGTATGGATATTTCTCATCGAAACAACAATTGTATCCTCTTCAGGAATATACTGGAAAGAATTGATATGCGCCCAATCATGCATATTAACATAGGTATCATCAAAGAAATCATTCATACTGAAGTTTCTAAGAATCTCACCAGTATTATAATCAACCTCAGAAATCATATTCTCAAGATGCGCATCATCATATGAGCTAGTATCAAAAAGAATATTACCAGTATTAGGTTCAGAAGAAATCCAATGATGAGTACCCTTCGCAAGCTTATATGTCTTATAAGCCCTACCCGAATAGTCCATTTCATAGGTAATAACCGAATGAGCATTACCATAATTAGGACGTCTCATCTCCTTCTCAACATAAATAAATCTACCATCATTAATAGGATTAACTCCATAAGGATGAGGTGCCTTAGATAAAGCAAATCTCAAATTACAGCAATTATCAAAACCACAGGTAGTACCACCAAAACCACCAGTAATCAAGAAGAATTCATCATCCTTAATATTCAACTTCTGGTCCTTATCAGGTGTAAGCACATTCTTAAGCACCTCATCAACCGTCGAAGTCTTAATATCAAAGCTCTTCTCAAGCTTATTCTTGCCATTAACATTAGTAAGAGTAACATTAACCTTACTAACTCTACCATCATAAAGTCCCACAATCGGAATCCTATGTCTCTTAGTAAAACTATGACTCTCCCTTGTATAAGGCGCAGCACCATTCTGACCTTCAATAGTATAAGAAAATGTCATATCTTCCTTCGTATTAAAAATCATAACCGCTGAAAGAGGCGCCGTATTATAAGGATCCACCTCAATCAAAGGCTTATCAAATGAATAAGTTCCCTCATCCAAAAGATGCTCAAAATAAGAATCAATCACAAAAGACTTAACAGTAAAAGAACTCACCCTGTTTTCAATATTAGACTCAATCTCAAAATCAATATTAAAGTCCTTGCAATTATTCTCATACCACGCATAAGCCTTCTTAAAAAACTTATTACCCTTAACTTCTATCTTATTCTTCCTAATCTTCTTCCTAATAATCTGTCTAAGGCTCTTCTTCTCTGCCATAACACTCCTCTTTCTATAAAATGATAAAATGATTCATTCTTTTTCACAACAAAGTAAATAGTCGGCATCCATAAGGGCATACCGACTTAATTTTAAAACAATACTTTGTTGGTTGTCAAGTTAATAGAATCAACTTGGTGGATAATACGCCTTGCTGTGGTTTTTACTTGCTTTACGCTGTGGTTTTAATTCGCCTTGCTGTGGTTTTTACTTGCTTTACGCTGTGGTTTTAATTCGCCTTGCTGCTGCATCATATGCCTTCTCGACAAGCTCGCGCATAGGTTTGGTTCCCTCGCGATACTAAACTCTCACTGCGTCTTCGACTTGTGAATCGTTAAGTATCGAGACCAAACATAGTCTCGAAGAGCATATGTGCCAGCTGCAAGGCTTACTCTACGACATAGTCCAAAACAGCTAGTCCTGGCCGCAAGGCTTACTCTACGACACAGTCCAAAACATCTAGTCCTGGCCGCAAGGCTTACTCTACGGCACAGTCAAAAACATCTAGTCCTGGCCGCAAGGCTTACTCTACGACGCAATTAAAGTATCTAGTAATGACTACAAAGTTTACACCACGATATAGTTCAGCTGAAAATTCCTGGTGTCAAAGGGTTGCATCCCTTTAACAAAAGTGAATTGAGCATAAATAAAGCATTTGTTAGCATATATTTTGAAAAGGAATTATCGGAAGATAGAAATTACGGTGGGATGTACCTTAACCAGCCTATCCCGCCGTAGACATTTCTAAAATCCCAGTATTATTACGGCGGGATGCACCTTAATCACCCTATCCCGCCGTAGAAATTTCTATAATCCCAATATTATTACGGCGGAATGCACCTTAACCACCCTATCCCGCCGTAGACATTTCTAAAATCCCAATATTATTACGGCGGGATGCACCTTAACCAGCTCATCCCGCCGTAAAAAAGCATTAAATTTCCCAAACCCAACGTAAACTCACACCTCAAACTGTTTTATGATACTCATCAACGTCGCATACAGCTCTGGTCGCATCTCATCCATCGAAACCGGCGCGTTCCTTATAATACAATCGTAACACGTCGAATTCATAACCTCGATAAGGAGATAAAACATAACATTCTTATTTCTAAACACTTTTCCAGACGGCTCAATCAACTTATCAAAGATTTCCAAGCACCTATTCTTCTCTTCTTCAGTGCTTCCCCTTGTGAAAATAGCCTCGCTCAAATGTTTCCCCATAAACAAAAGCAACGGCTTATTCTTTGTAAAGCGATCAATAATCTTGTCCGCCATAAAAATAATACCCTCTTCAAAAGAAACTTCTCTCTCATTACCTTCTTTAATAAGTTCATCGCCAACTTGTTCAATAATCCTAACCGCTCTCATAGCAATCAACTTATCTCTAACATCATATTTATCCTTAAAATATAAATAGAAGGTCCCCTTAGCAAGTTCTGCTTTTTTAACAATATCCGAAACCGTTGTCTTGTTAATGCCCTTTTCTGTAAATAAATCAAACGCTGAAGTAAGAAGAGCCTCCCTTTTAATCCTCTTTTTTTCCTCTGATCTACCCATTCGTAATTCCTCTATAAATTAATATTATTATACGTTATTAATCCTCATCAGCCTTTACTTCTTCAGTCGATAACACAAATTTAACGCTTCCTTCCATCTCATCACTCTTACCTGAGAAAGAATCATACTCAGTTGCAAGTTCTGAAATCTTATCAAGCTTTCCTCTAAATGTATTTCCTTTATCAGCTAAAGTATCTAATGAACTAACCAATTTATCAATACCCGTTGTCTTGTACTCCTGCATTCCATCATGAAGAGTATTAGCTCCGTCTTGAAGTTCATCAATTCCACTAGAAACCTCACTACTACTATTATCAATCTGTGTAAGACCATCAAATAATTCTTTAGCACCATTAACAATAGTCTTAATACCCTTTAAAAGTGTAGGAGTTGAAGATAAAATCTTGTTAGAACCCTTCTTAAGTTTGCCAGAATTCTTGATAAGGTCACTAGCGCCTGATACAAGTGTATCATTGTTAGCGACCAAAAGTTTACCATTATCATAAATTTGCTTAGCGCCACTTTCAAGAGACTTAATTCCTGTATCAAGCTGTGTAGAATAAGCAGTATTAAGCTTAGTTCCAGCTTCCTTAAGCTGTGTAAGTTTAGCTGAAACTTCAGTCATATCAGCATTTGTGCTTTCTTCCATTGTTTTTAAACCAGCAGTTATCTTAGTAACTCCATCACTCAATGTATCAAGACCACCGTCAAGACTAGTTAAACCATCAGAAACCTGGCTAACTCCATCTCCTAGCTTATCTGCTCCACTGTCAAGCTGAGTTAAACCGCCAGAAACCTGAGAAACGCCATTTCCAAGCTTATCAGCACCTTCATCAAGCTGAGTTAAACCACCAGAAACTTGGCTAACTCCATTTCCTAACTTATCAGCACCTGCATCAAGTTGATCAAGACCATCAGACACTTGACTAACTCCACTTCCGAGTGCATCTGCGCCCTTATCAAGCGCATCAAGACCACCAGAAACACTAGTTAAACCAGCATCAACGCCAGTAAGACCACTACTTATTGAATCCATTCCGCTAGATAAATTAGAAAGACCATTATTTAAATCAGAATTCTCACCAGTAGCAGCATCAATTCCAGCTCCAGCCTGTTTAGCAGTTGCAACATATGTAATAGTTTGTTTAAGAATCTCTACTCTCTCAGTATCCCCGTCATTAGCTGCCTCCTGCATAAGTTCAGTCAATTCATCAATATAACTTTGAACTGAAGAATCATACTGCGTAATACTCTTAGCGCCCTGATTTACAGCAGTAAGACCTTCTTGAACCTTAGTAATTCCAGCCTTTTCAGCCTTAGCTCCTTCTGAAAGCTGACCAACACCGTCCTTTAAACCACCTTCACCAGAAACACCCGCCTGCAGCTTACCAATACCATTCTTAAGTCCACTATCGCCTGTAATTCCTTCCTGAAGAGCATCAGTACCATCAGAAAGTTGACTAATACCATCTTTAAGTCCATTCTCACCTGTGATTCCATCCTGTAATGCACTTGCTCCATCACTAAGCTGACTAATTCCGCTCTTTAAGCCATTCTCGCCCGTAATTCCATCCTGTAATGCACTTGCTCCATCACTAAGCTGACTAATTCCACTCTTTAAGCCATTTTCACCTGTGATTCCATCCTGTAATGCATTTGCACCATCGCTCAACTTAGAAACGCCGCCTTTAAGGCCGTCCTCAGAAGAAATTCCATTCTGTAATGCACTAGTACCATCAAGGAGAGCAACTACACCTGAATGAAGCTTTGGAATTCCATCAAGCAACTTACTAAAATCATCACCAGTAACGGCACCATTAACAGTTGTAACATATGTATTTAAGTTAGTTGCAAAAGCAGCAGAACCAGAAGCAACCTCTGTGGCGCCACTTGAAAGAGTACCTGTAGCCTCAACAAGCTTAGCAGTATTCTCAGCATATGCCTTAATTCCTTTAGAAAGAGTCTTAGTTCCCTTAACATAGGCCTTAACACCCTTAAGAAGCTTTCCAGTTCCCTTGGTATATTCCTCAACACCATCACTAAGCTCTTCCTCTCCTTCGCTAAGTGTCTTACTTCCGTCCTTAGCCTTAGAAATAGCGTCCGCATACTGAAGGAAACCTTCGCTCAATTCAGAAATACCATCAGATAATTTACCTGTACCATCAAGCAATTCCTTAGTTGCATCCTTAAGGTCATCCATGGCATCATTAAGTTCATCCATGTTGCCCATTTTATCAGCATCAATATCGCTAAACATCTGTGATGTAGCAACTGTATAGGTTGAACCCATTTCAAAATCTTTAACATCAGCCTTAATCGTAACCTCATCGGTAATCTTATCATTAAGTTCAGACAAATCTACTTCAACATTGTCACCGAAATCCAAATTTTCAATATTAAGACTTTCCCTCAAACCAGGCATTCCATATGCAACAACCATATTATTATTACCCTCAGAAACAACATCGCCATTATCAATCTTAATATTATCAAATTTCTCCACCGGAAGAATCATACCAGTAAGCATAAGGAACGGAGTATAAAGCCTCTTTTCTTCTCCATTAATCTTAACATCCTTCGAACTATTATTAACATACTTAATGTTAATCTCAAGCTTTCCACTTTTACCAACAATATCCTCAGGAGAAACTTCCTCACCATCTAGCTTATAGCTAATTTCCATCTTAATAGGGAGTTCCTTATCAGACTTTCCCTTATAATAAATATCTGCATCCGCAGCATCCCAGCTAAGAGAGTTTCCGCTTTGGGTAAATTCCTCATCACCCTTGACATTCTCAATATCAGTAAGTGAAGATTCATCAAGAACCTTACCATTAACACCCGAATTTTTAAGCCAATCAGAAACAATCACTTCATTCTTCTTACCAGTTGCATCCATCGTAACAAAAACTGTTTCCTGCTTAACAATATCATCTGAAAGCATCTTAGAAGCCTTAAAATTCTTAACCTTCTCATTAGTTGTAATAACCTTCTTATCCTGAGTTGAACCAGAACCACTAACAGCCCCAGAAATTGAAGGGACGCTCAATCCACCAACGACAAGACTCGCAGATAAAACAAGTCCCATACTCTTCTTAAACGCTCTAGCCTGTTTCTTATTTCTATTCATGATATACGCCTCCATATATTTATATACAGTAAATCAATGCCAAAACCTTTATAAACTCATCAAACACTAAACAATAGCATCTGTACTTTCCCTTATATTCCAAAACCTTTATAAACTCATCAAACGCTAAACAATAGCATCTGTACTCTTTCTTCTATGCTTCTTCTTAATAATTCCAGCCCTCCTCATATCTAAAGAAGTCCTAATTATTACTGGATCAAACACCGCAAGAAGCGAAGGAAGAAGACAAATAACAACAATCATACTAATCAATGCACCTCTTGCAAGAAGTGTACAAAGCTGTTTAATAATATCGATATCGGAATAAATCGCAACACCAATAGTCGCTCCAAAGAAGCAAAGACCAGATGTTAAAATCGAAGGCATACTTAAGGAATGTGCCTTAAGAACTGCATCCTTCTTATTAAGTTTCTCAACCGCTCTCGCCTTATGATAATAACTAGTCATCAAAATAGCATAATCGACAGTCGAACCCAGCTGCACAGTACCAATAACTGTACCCGCAATAAATGCAAGTTCGGTATTTGAAAAATATGCAATAGACATATTTATATAAATCGCAAGTTCAATAACTGCAACAAGTAAAACCGGCAAAGATATCGACTTAAAGGTAAATAGAATAATCAAGAAAATAGCACCAATAGAAATAATATTTACCTTCTTATGGTCAACCGTCGAAAGGTCTTCGAGGTTCTTCATGAGTGGCGACTCACCAATAATTGTCGACTCCTCACTATATTTTTTAACGATTTTATTAAGCGAAGCGACCTGCTCATTCATAATATCCGTCGCAGGTTTATAATCTGAGCTTATAAACATAATCTCGTAGTTTTCACTCTTCAGCTTGTTCGTAAGTTCCATCGGAACAACATCTTCAGGAATATTTGGTCCAAGCACAGAACTAAGCCCAAGAACCCATTGAACTCCCTTGACATCTTCCATCTCATCCATAAGCTTATTTTTATTCTTCACCGACATATCGCCCTTCAAAAGAACAATATGCATGGTACTCATATTAAACTTCTCATCCAGCTGATCATTTGCAACAGCACTTGGAAGGTCTGATGGAAGGGATTTTGCGATATT
>JAILNN010000097.1 GCA_024691565.1 Lachnospiraceae bacterium
TGAGGATGCCTATGCATTAAGAGATGCTATCGAGGAAACCTTCCCAGTCCTAAAGGGTAAAATTAAGATCAACTCTATTGGAGCCGTAATTGGCTCCCACACTGGCGTCGGAACCACAGCGCTCTTCTTCTACGGAGACAAAAGAGTCGACTAAAGGTTCTAGGAACCAAACCTATGCGCGAGCTTGTCGAGACGATATTGTATATTGGTCACTCGGCGACGATAAAAACCTGGATTAAGCCTAGCGACCATATCAATATGCGTCGAGACCATGTTTGGTCTCGCTTCTTAACGATTCACGAGTCGAAGACGATGTGAGAGTTTAGAAGCGCTAGGGAACCAAACCTGTGCGCGAGCTTGTCGAGACGATATTGTATACTGGTCGCTAGGCGAAAAGTCACATCTTTAGTCGCTAGGCGAAAAAAGAATAACTCGCTCGGCGAGAACAATAAAATCACTTGACTTGTTACATTTTCTGTGTTATCCTATCGAACGGCGATGTAACAAGTCTTTTTTTTTTGCAACAAATTTAGTTTATGCGTAAGAAGGAGGTACTAAGTGAGAACTAAAATCACTTTAGCTTGTACAGAGTGCAAGCAGCGTAATTATGATATTACGAAGGAAAAGAGAAAGCATCCTGAGAGGATGGAAATTAAGAAGTATTGTAGATTCTGCAAGAGACACACATTACATAAGGAAACAAAATAATTTCCTTTAAAATGTTTTCAGAGGAAAGGAACTTTTAATATGAACGATTCTGAAGTAAAAGAGACCGGAGCAAAGTCTTCGGGCGCTAAGAAAACTCAGAAAGCAGTTGAAAAGAAATCTGGTCGTATGGCTGGATTTAAGAAAGAGTTCAAGAAAATTGTCTGGCCTGATAAAGTTACTGCTGGAAAAGAAACAGCAGAGGTTATCGTTGTATCTGTTATTCTTGGCCTTGTTATAGCAGGTATTGACTTGCTTATTAAACTTGGTCTTGATCAGATCCTTTAATTAGTTGAAAAACAATTCTGCAGTATAATGCAGGGAAATGGAGGATGCGATGGAAGATACAGAACCACGTTGGTATGTAGCACATACTTATTCGGGCTACGAAAACAAAGTCAAGATGGATATTGAACAGAATGCTGCGAATAATAATTTGCAGGATAAGATTCTTGAAGTTTCAGTTCCAATGTTGAATGTTGTTGAGAAGAAGGATGGACAGGAGAGAACAGTTCAGAAGAAGATGTTCCCTGCATACGTTCTTATTCACATGGTTATGAACGACCAAACTTGGTATATTGTTCGTAACACTAGAGGTGTTACTGGTTTCGTTGGACCGGGATCTAAGCCAGTTCCTCTTACTGAGAAGGAAATGCTTGATATGGGTCTTAAAGCTCAGGCAACCGACAACTCTTCTTCACTTTACAGTATTGGAGACGAGGTTATTGTTACTGCTGGAGTTTGGGAAGGAACCAATGGTATCGTTAAGAAGATTAATCATAGCGATAGAACGATTACAATTAATATCGATATGTTTGGACGTGAAACACCGGTAGAAATCAGCTTTGATGATATCGATAAAATTTGATAAAACTGCTTTTTATAAAAATGTCATAAGATTATGACGGACATGGAGGATTATTTAAAATGGCTAAGAAAGTCGAAGGATATATTAAATTACAGATTCCTGCTGCAAAGGCTACGCCGGCACCACCTGTTGGTCCAGCACTTGGTCAGCACGGAGTTAACATTGTACAGTTTACAAAGGAATTCAATGCTAGAACAGCTAACCAGGAAGGAATGATTATTCCTGTAGTTATTACTGTTTA
Source organism: Lachnospiraceae bacterium (assembly GCA_024691565.1). Classification (GTDB taxonomy): domain Bacteria; phylum Bacillota; class Clostridia; order Lachnospirales; family Lachnospiraceae; genus JAEEJA01. Next base: position 1,815 of record JAILNN010000097.1, read on the forward strand.
CCAGGATAAGAGTTTTAGTTTCATTACAAAAACTCCACCTGCAGCAATTCTTATTAAGAAGGCTTGTAATATTCAGAAAGCATCTGGCGTTCCTAACAAGGACAAGGTTGCTACAATTTCAGAAGATAAGATTCGTGAAATTGCTGAATTAAAGATGCCTGACTTAAATGCAGCAAACATTGAGACAGCTATGAGCATGATCGCTGGTACAGCTAGAAGTATGGGCGTAGTTGTAGAAAAGAAGGAAGCTTAATTTAAGCTTTAACAAAAAAAGAATTAATACGATTTACAATAAACAAAACATTGCCAAAAATAGACTTGTTATAAAACAATGGACGTTGTGGGAGGCTTTCGTTAAATCGAAATAACCCGCCGTTAACACCACCAGGAGGATATTTTAATCATGAAAAGAGGAAAAAAATACATTGAAGCTGCTAAGAAGGTTGATAGATCTAAGCAGTATGAAGTAGAAGAGGCTGTTAAGGTTGTTAAGGATACATCCATTACAAAGTTTGATGCTACAGTTGAAGCACATATCAGACTTGGTGTAGATGGACGTCACGCTGATCAGCAGGTACGTGGTGCAGTTGTACTTCCTAACGGAACAGGTAAGAGCGTAAGAGTACTTGTTTTCGCTAAGGGTGCAAAGGCTGATGAGGCACTTGCAGCAGGCGCTGATTATGTTGGTGCTGATGAGCTTCTTCCAAAGATCCAGAACGAAAACTGGTTTGAATTTGATGTTGTTGTTGCAACACCAGATATGATGGGACTTGTAGGTCGTCTCGGACGTGTACTTGGACCTAAGGGACTCATGCCAAACCCTAAAGCCGGAACAGTTACTATGGATGTAACTAAGGCAGTTCAGGATATCAAAGCAGGTAAAGTTGAGTACAGACTTGACAAAGCTAATATTATCCATGTTCCAGTTGGAAAAGTTTCTTTCGAAGATGAAAAGCTTGTTCAGAATATCGATGCTCTTATGGAAGCTATCGTGAAGGCTAAGCCATCAGCTGCAAAGGGACAGTACTTTAAGAATGTTACACTTGCAAGCACGATGGGACCTGGAGTTAAGCTTAGTACAACAAGATACGCATAATAAATCGTAAAGATTAACGAAATTTTATAGAGGACGAAGATAAATTTTTTAAAGGTTTATCTTCGTCTTTTTTTGTGCTAGAATAGGAATACAGGTTACGTTTATAACTAGCATACGGAGGGTTTACTATGGCAAAATTTTATATTAATGACGATTGGAAGTTTTCGGAGAAATTTGATGAGGTTATCCTTGGCGAGAACTCCATGGATTATGTTTCTAAGATGGTGGATGTTAGAATTCCACATACAGTAAAGGAGACCCCTTTTAACTATTTTGATGAACATATTTATCAGATGATTAGTGCGTATAGAAGGGTTATTTCGGCCCCTAAGGATTGGGAGGGGAAGAGTGTTATTTTGACCTTTGATGCAGTGGGACATGTTGCTTCAGTTTTTCTAAATGGCGAACAAATTGGGAAAAATGATTGTGGCTATACTGCATTTTCTATTGATATTTCAGATAAACTAAATTTTGGTGAAGATAATATCCTGGTTGTTAAGTGCGATAGTCGTGAGGATGTTAACGTTCCGCCTTTTGGGTTTGTTATTGACTATATGACCTATGGTGGAATTTACCGTGATGTCTACATTGATGTTAGAGAGAAGACTCATATTAAGAATTTGTTTTTATATACTCGTCTTGCGAATAAATATACAGATTTTGATTCTGGATATGAATACTGTGATCGCTCCAGGGTTTGCTCTAGGCTTAGAATCGAGGGAGACACTGAGGGACTTATTGTTAGGCAGAGCCTAAAGAAGCTTGGAAATTTATCTAAGGGCGAGGCTCCTATTGATAGCGATTATAAGGTGATTCTTGAGACAGAATTAACGTCTGAAAATAATAAAACAGAGATTAAATTAGAGGCTCATTCAAGGTGTGTGGAATTATGGGATGTTGATAATCCTGTGCTTTACTCGGTGAAGACCGAGATTATTAAGGATGGCGAAGTTCTTGATAACAATGAAACGAATATTGGTTATAGAAAGGCTGTTTTTAAGAAGACTGGATTCTATCTCAATGGAAATAAGCTTAAGCTTCGCGGCTTAAATAGGCATCAGAGTTATCCGTATGTTGGTTATGCAATGCCGGATTCTATGCAGAGAAATGATGCCAGGATTTTGAAGTGTGAGTTGGGACTTAATGCGGTTAGAACATCTCATTATCCACAGTCACAAAGCTTTATTGACGAATGTGATAGACTCGGACTTTTGGTATTTACTGAGATTCCAGGATGGCAGCATATTGGCGATAAAGCTTGGAAAAAGGTTGCTGTGAAAAATGTTCGTAGAATGGTTGTGCAGTATAGAAACCACCCTTCGATAATTCTTTGGGGAGTTAGAATTAATGAGTCTATTGATGATGATGAGCTTTATATGATGACGAATAAGCTTGCTCGCGCACTTGATTCAACAAGGCAGACAGGTGGAGTTAGATATTTAAAGAAGAGTAGCTTCTTAGAGGATGTTTATACATATAATGACTTTTCACATACAGGTGGAAACAGAGGTTGTGAAAAGAAGAG
>JAILNN010000230.1 GCA_024691565.1 Lachnospiraceae bacterium
ACCATCATCTAGCGTAATCTTAATAAATACTCTTGATGACGGCATTGTAAATACAGCCGTTGCACTATCTGTATACCACCCGTCAGCTTCATACGTAATCTCGCTATATGTTTCTCCATTTTGATATAGCTCTAAATTGTAATAATCTAAAATCTCAATATCACTTAAAACACATCCTTCATTAGCCGTAATATCAAGTTGAATCTTCTCTCCTGACGAAGCTGTAAATGTTTTACCATTCTCGACGGCTGTCCCCTCTATCTTTGTCGTACTCACCTTACCATTTTTAATATTAACACTATTACCAGCTTTAAATGATATATAGTCATCGGCGGCAGAGTATATATTTACACTCTTTGGAGTCTCTACAATACTAACGGTCAAATCAACGCCTTCATCAACAATGCTAGTATCAGAAATAAACTGCAAAGTTACAGAAGTAAATGTTTCATCAAAACTAACCGCTTGCCCAGCATCATTTCCAAATTTATACTTACCATTAACTAAAAGATAATCATTTTCATCTACAGTCTTAACACTTCCGGTTATTTGAAAGGCAAATCCATCCGGTGCGGTAAGACTAAGTGTTCCATCGGCAGAATTATTATAAAGACTATCATAATAACTATCACTAAGTTCACCTTCTGCAGGTGTCTTCCCACCTTCATCATACACCTTAAAGACAAAATCTTGATATTCTTCATCACTAAGGTTAATTGATGTTGTACCGCTATATGGTATATTTACATAGTAATACCCATCATCACCTTCACTATAATCGCTATCTATTTGAAAATTACTATCCAAAGTAAAGGAAGTACTTCCACCTGTCTCATCAGCACTAGCCGTCTTCACTGCATCCTCTATCGGAAACACCCCAACAATAAGCGATGCTGAAATTAAACTAACAAGCGCTTTTTTTAATCCAACTCTAATCTTTTTATTTATCATAGTAATCTCTCCTAAACTGCAAAAAACAAATCTATATTTTCCATCTATTCCATTTTGAACCTTTGCCACCACAATAAGATGTTATATTTTACCACATCAAGCGCCTATTTACAACAAAAAATGCCACAGTTGCCTTACTTGCAACTGTGACATTCTCTTACTTCATTAATCTTGTTTTACAGAGTTACCTTCTTAAGCCATTCGTCCATTTTGTCAAGAAATTCAATACTTTCTGGCAATAATGGAAATATGCAAGGAAATGCATGAATTAACCTATCATTTCCCTTATAATAAAACACTTTATATTGATGCCCTGCCTTTTTCAACGCTTTCGAATACTCCATAGTGTATGACTTCAAAAAATCAGCTTCACTGCTCACCAAAAGCATCGGCGGTAATTTCTCAATAACTTCTGGATTTTCCGGATTCATACATTTCATAAATTCTGGTTCAAACATCCTATTTTTATATAGTTGCACAGGATAAAATGCACCGAGCATATCCTTCTTAGTTGTATAAAACATTCCACTTATACATACAAAGGCTTTGACTGGCAACTTAACATATGGAAGTCCAATCGTCCTTCTTAGTTTCTCGGATTTCATGGATGCAATCGCATATTCAGAAAGAAATGCTCCTGCACTCTCCGCAATCACCGTCACATTTTCACGGTCGCCCCCATAATTCTCTATCTCATGATTTATATATGCAAATGCCTGCAACACATCACATATTTCTTCAGTACCATTTGCCTCATTCATAAGTCTATATGAAGGCACAAAAACCAAATAACCACGACCTGCAAGGCTTTTCGCCATAATCCGTTCCATCTTACGGTCACCTTTCATCAACCCACCGCCGTGAATTATAATCGCCACTGGCGACAAAACATCCCCATCGCCAGCAGGACAATAAATATCAACCTTCAAATATTCCTTTTTTTCAGTCATCGTCACATCATCAATAATTTTAATCCCTTCAGGATCTTTATAAATAGCCTCCATTTCATGAATTCTATCTTCTATTTTTTCCTGAATCTTTTTATCAAATATACTAAAAATAGGAATCATATTTCGTCCTCCACTTTATGTTATTCTTGGTAATCATAATTTATTGGAGATGCATTGAAAAATGTACGTAAGAAATCTGCAAAAGCAAACATATTTGGTGGATCCATATTTTTTTCTTGATCTATGTTTTCCTGAATAGTTTGCTCTTTTCCTTCTTCAGTTCCCGTATTTTGTGCACCTGGTGCTTGCCCCTGTGGCATCATACCCTTAAACATCTCAAAAAACTGCCCAAACGGTGGCATCCCTGGTTTTGGTCCAAACGGTGGCATCCCTGGATTCTGTCCCGGCTGCCATCCTGGCCAACCAAATCCTTTATTCTGTCCTGCCTGCTCTTGTCCAGCACCTCCAAATCCAGACTTTGGTCCAAATCCTTGCATTCCATTAGGTCCATGTGGCATCTCTGGCATCTGTCCCGGCTGTCCTTGCGGCATCATATTTTTAAACATCTCAAAGAACTGCCCAAACGGTGGCATCCCTGGATTCTGTCCTGCCTGCCATCCCGGCCAACCAAATCCTTTATTCTGTCCCGCCTGCTCTTGTCCAGCACCTCCAAATCCAGGCTTTGGTCCAAAGCCTTGCATTCCATTAGGTCCATGTGGCATCTCTGGCATCTGTCCTGGCTGTCCTTGCGGCATCATACCCTTAAACATCTCAAAGAACTGCCCAAACGGTGGCATCCCTGGATTCTGTCCCGGCAGCCATCCCGGCCAACCAAATCCTGGATTCTGTCCTGCCTGCTCTTGTCCAGCTCCTCCAAATCCAGGCTTTGGTCCAAAGCCTTGCATTCCATTAGGTCCATGTGGCATCTCTGGCATCTGTCCCGGCTGTCCTTGCGGCATCATATTTTTAAACATCTCAAAGAACTGCCCAAACGGTGGCATCCCTGGCATCTGTCCCGGCTTCCATTGTGGTGAGCCAAACGGCATCTGTCCCTTCTGCATATTCTTCATCATATCAATAAATGCATTCATCATCATCTCCTGTGGATCAAATGTCATAAACCTATCTCCTCCAAAATTGAAATCATCCTTAAGTTCCTCAGGAATCGACTGGAATAACGTAGGATCCATAATATCCTCTACAGCATTTTCATCTTTATAAACCAATTTAATATCCACAATTTTATCATTCATTTTTTGAGATACTACAACATAACACTTACCTTCTGCACCATCTGTTCGAATCTTATATGTATCGAGTTTGCCGGCAGAATTGAGTGGTAAATCTTTACAAATCATACATTTATTAGGTATATTTGATTTTTTAATTAAATCTTCGTTAATAAACACATTTCGAATTGCAGACTTAACAACTTCTACATCGTTAGAAACGTTATCCTTAGTTTGAACATAGAGAACTGGAACCGTATCATGAATCAACTTGTTATATTCTGGCACAAGACCACTCGTCTCAATTCCCTGCTGCTCTGACAATGACGTCTCAACCAAGCCAGAATCAAATCGAATTCCATCATTATTTACGAAATATTTATCCATTCTACCTACATAGTGATAACAGCCTTTTTCATCAACTTTAACTAAGTCGTAGGTATTAATGTACTCATCTCCATCAATCTCTGTAAGCTCGAAGAATACCTCATCGCCGATTTTTCCACAACTAACAGATGGCGAAGATATAAATAAAACACCTGTTCTAGGGCCTTCTGCTGGATCATAATACTTATCCTCAGCCTCATCATAAAGCTTAATCTTAACACCATCAAGCGCATGTCCCATTGCACTCGCTTCATCAACACCCGGTTTCGAAATGATACATGCAGCACCTACTTCAGACAATCCATACCCAACGATAACTTTTGCATTCGAATTATGATTCTTAAAGAATTCAACTGCATCATTACAATCCTCTTCCGAAACACATACCCCACCAGAAATAAATAATTCAAAACAAGACAAATCGCATTTTACACTAGGATTCATATTTTTAGCTATAAAAGTAACAGTTGACATCATAACATTAACCTTGTAATAACTAATAGTTTCAAAAAGTTTGTATTTATTTATAACGTCTTTATATGTAGAGACAACAGTTCCACCAAACGCTAATGGTAAATGAATCATATCTATCATTCCATAGCTACCCGACAAATCCATAATTAAAAGCGTTTTAGCTCTAAATCTTAGTGAACTAAAATCCTCATTTTTAATAACTCTAATAACTGCAGCATTTATTCCCCTATCAGATAGAGGTATTGGTTTATGAATTCCGCTTGTAGTACCTGTTGTATGAACAACAACTGCAGCATTATCCTGTTTTTTGCTTCCGTACGCTATCGGATATGCCTCATACTCAACCAACAAATCCTTCATAAAGCGAATACTAGGGAATTGTTTAATTTGGTTATATTTAATATTTGCCTTCATGATATCACGTTCTGTCACATACGGTCCAGCAACCACTGTATCAAGAATGACAACATTATCAATTCCCCACTCCAATTTATTCTTCATAATAGCTGCAACAGCTTTTTCATTCGCATTCTTTTCAGCAATAATAATGTCAGTTATTCCCATCTTTTGAATTGACATCTTGAATCTTTCACTACTAGCATCTTCAAGCGAACTTAACATAACAGTCGAAACATTCATCATATTTAAAGCATAAAAAGTTATTATAGATTCTGAATCAGTAGACGAAATTAATCCGACTCTTGAGTTATTTTCCTCAGAAATTCCGATAGCAGAAAATACCTCTGCATATTTTTCCCACATCCTAAACATCTGTCTATATGTATAGCTTCTCTCACCATTAATCAATGCAACACTGTTTAGCCTCTCTTCACTATATGAATTCAGCTCCTTTATCATTTCCCACGCCTTTTGCTCAATAATCTCGTCGCTCATAATTCTCTCATTAATCTTATCTAGTTTTTCCTGATTAACGTTTCCCATACCATTCTCCTCACGTATCTTTTTTGCCTGTTCTTCCATCCATCCAAACATTGAATCTATCGCTTCCACGCTCTTTTCATCATATGGTGCCATAGTTGGAAATGTATGTTTAAGTTCCATACCCGCATAATAGAAAAGTCTCGTCCTCTTCCCAGCCTTCTTTAGAGCCCTATTAAAGCTTATGCTATAGTTATTAAGGAAATCTCCCTGACTCGTAACGAGCGCAACAGGAGGTAGATTATATAGTATTTCAGGATTCTCTGGATCCATAAATTGCTTGAAATCCTCTTCCATTGCCTTTTCTCCATAGAATTGGTCCCTAAGAATCCATCCAATTGGATCATTTCGATTTGTATAGAACATTCCTGAAAACAACCCAAGTGCCTTAAATTTCATTCGTGTAGGCTTATATCCGATGGCATCCTGAAGCCTTTTAGATTCCCTCATAGCTGCCACATAGGTTGCAAGATATGCACCCGCACTATCCGCTGTAAGAAACATTCTTGTAAAATCGACATTATAATCAACAAGTTTCTTACCAATCAAATCCATACCGGCACATACATCATCAAGCTGCTCACATGTGTTTGCACGTGGCGCGAGTCGATACTCAATTGAGAACACCAAATATCCTCTCCCTGCAAGAGCCTTTGCATAGTACCTAGACATCCTCCTGTCTCCCATTACAAGGCCACCACCATGGATATTTACAACAACTGGCAATTCATCCGTTTCAGAAACAATCGGCTTAAATATGTCCATTGCAAGAGGAACCTCGCTTCGATTCATATAAGGAATATTTATGATTTCTTCTACCTCATACTTACCAGAAACTTCCTCCTCATTAATTTGAGGCATCGCCTCATCGTCCCAGCGAGCTCCTTGAACCCTTTCCAGCACCGCTCTAACTACTTCCTTCCTAATAGTTTCCCTAATTCCTTCCTTTTTGTTAACCATTAACCTTTCCTCCTTGTATCAATAAAATCTTACACATTAATAACCAAATTATTCAGCCCCATCGCTGGAATATATTGCACTTCCTTAGATAACTTTACAATCATGCGAATTCCAACTCCCGAAGCTGGATCCTCTGGTTCATTTTTCTTAAACCACTCCACCGGATCAAACGGCTTACCATTATCTCTAATTCGAATCATCTGCTCACCATCGTGGCAAATCAACCTAATATCGACATTTCCTGCTTTGTCACCAAATCCATATCTAACTGTATTTCCAGCCATCTCCTCAATAAAAAGTGATATGAGCATAGCCTTTTTTCGTTCGATTCCTCTCTCCCTGCAAAATCCCATAACACTATTTGAAACTTCCATAACTTCCTCCATTGAACTCGCTGAGCTCTCAAATAGCTCATCTGGCTTTGGACCAAAATCATCTGGAAGAAATAGCAAATCTTCAGTTTTAAGCGAAAACTTTTTATTATGAATACATGGAATAATTAAACATGTAATAACTACCAAGACACCAGAAATTAGAATTCCCATTTCAACACCACGAACCCCAAAAATCAAACCAAAAATCACGACACTTAGTATTTGAAAAACTCCTTCTCTCAATAGAAAAATCAAATATGTCAATTTAAGACGTCTGATTCCTTGATATGCGCCACTCAACGAATAACTAATCGAATTTAAGAACATTTGCATAGACATAAACCTAATAAATCTTGTAGCTTGCTTTAATTCCTCAACAGCATTTTTATCCAGGAAACATCCAGCAATTCCCCTTGCAAAAATAAACATAAGGGCAGAAATCACAAAAATAGTAGGAACAACGATTTTAAGGGAAATTTGAAGTGCCTGACAAAGACCCCTTCTATCCTCTTCGCCATATAAAAGGCTACAGATAGTTGTAGTCGTAACAAACATCGACAAAGCAATCGCAATTATAATTGCAAATGAAGAGTTACATGCACATAATGCCGCAACTGCACTACCCGTCGACACAGAAAGCAAAACCATATTAAATATAATTCCTCGAACCGCCTGACTTCCCATATTTATTACATTAGCCACACCACAAAGCATGACTTCATTCAAATCCGACATATGCATATTTTTAGGATTATAACGAAGAATTCTATCTTTTTTAAGGAAATGTGTCATAACAACAATTAGGCCAACAAGCTGACTTAATGAAGTAGCTATAGCCATTCCCCACATTCCACCATGAAAAACAAGCACATTAGCTAAGTCAAAAATTATATCTGCAATCAATATGGAAACCATAGAAACTATAGAATGCATTTTATCATTATCAAGAATCATAAGCCCTGAAACAGGCATAGAAATACACATCGGAAGTATTCCAAAAGAAAAACCTCTAAGATAATTAGTCGTCATCTTGATAATATGTTCATTCTGTAGCTTTCCACCCAATTGGTTTGAAAGTGATGGCGCAATAACATAAAGCGTAATAGACACAATTGTACCAACGATAATCAAAGCTGTAATAACAACACTATAAACCTCTATTACTCTTTTAGGCTTTGCCATACCAATATATCTCGTACAAACTATTCCGAGTCCCGGTCCAAAAAGAACACCAAACACATTAATAATCATCGTAACTGGAGTTAACAAACCAACGGCTGTAACTGCCTGTGCACCCAAAAATTGTCCAGTAACAATTGAATCAACCATAACGCAAACAATACCAGAAACCAAGCTTATTGCATTAACAATAAGCATATTTACAAACGTCTTCTTGACTAGATTATTAGTCTCCATACGTCTTTCCCCCTATTTATTATTTTAGACTCCGTCCCAAATATATTAATATTCTTCTATAATCCTTAAATTAAATCAAGAATATATGTGTCAAAAAAAATTTTCATCACGCAAAATCGATGCTTTTATTATAATCCATCACAAATTTGTAGTCAAATAAAAAAACAACCTGATTGCCTTGAAATAAATAAGCCACAGTTGCCTTAATAAAAAAATGCCACAGTTGCCTTACTTGCAACTGTGACATTTTAATTGCCCAAAATCTATCCTTCACATTCTTGACAGTCAAGATTCTTTTTGTTAACTCTTATTTAACAACCTTCCTATTAGCACCTTTCACGCCCCTCTTCTTAAGAATACTCTTATACTTCTTAAAGCACTTCTTTGGAACCTTAACCTTCGCCTTAGCATTGATTCCCTTAAATGCGTTCTTTCCAATCGTCTTCTTACTTAAAAGACTAGTCTTAATAATAACATTCTTAAGCTTATTACATCCATAAAATGCCTTTGCACCAATAGATTTAACATTCTTTCCAATAATAACCTTCTTAATAACTTTATTACCTGCAAAAGCATTTGCTCCAACAGCTGTTACATTAGCTGAAATTCCCTCATATGTTACAGTGTCAGGTATCATAACAGATACAGTTTCTGAACTACATCCAGTAGCCTCAACTTCATAATTATCAGAATCAGCTGATGTAACAACATACTTAATTCCAGCAACACTAAATGAGTCTCCAACTACAAATTTCTTTGGCGCAGATGTCTCTGTTTTACTAGTTACTGCAGCCGATGAACTGGCCTGAGATTTTGTAGTAGCTGGTGTTGCGCTTGGTATTGG
>JAILNN010000130.1 GCA_024691565.1 Lachnospiraceae bacterium
TTTGCAGACCTTTATCCTAATAAGTTCAATAATAAGACAAATGGTATTACATTTAGAAGATGGCTTCTTCATTGTAATCACGAGCTTACAGAGCTTATTGAAAGCAAGATTGGCGATGGATTTAAGAAGGACGCTGATGAATTAAAGAAACTCATGGATTATGTTGATGACAAGGAATTCCTTAATAAGATTGTTGAAATCAAGAAGATTCATAAGGAAATTCTTAGTGATTATATCAATGCAAAACAGGGCATTAAGATTGATACTGATTCAATTTTCGATGTGCAGGTTAAGAGACTTCATGAGTATAAGAGACAGCAGATGAATGCGCTTTATGCGATTCATAAATATATGGATATTAAGGCTGGTAAAAAGCCTGCTCGTCCAATTACTATGATTTTTGGTGCTAAGGCTGCACCAGCATATACAATTGCGAAGGATATTATTCATTTGATTATTTGTCTTTCTCAGTTGGTTGAAAATGATCCTGAGGTTAGTCCATACCTTAAGATTGTTATGCTTGAAAACTACAATGTTACTTATGCAGAGAAGGTTATTCCTGCGGCTGATATTTCAGAGCAGATTTCACTTGCTTCTAAGGAAGCTTCTGGAACAAGTAACATGAAGTTTATGCTTAATGGCGCGGTTACACTTGGAACCGACGACGGTGCTAATGTTGAGATTCATGAGTTTGTTGGAGATGATAATATTTATATCTTCGGTGAGTCTAGCGATACTGTAATTGAGCATTATGCTAAGGCTGATTATTCATCTGAGGCGATTTATGATGCTGATCCAGAGATTGCTAAGCTTGTTGATTTCATTATTAGCAAGGAACTTTTCAAGTATGGAAATAAGAAGTCTCTCATTAGACTTTATATGGAAATTGTAACTAAGGATTGGTTTATGACACTCCTTGATACAAAGGCATATATTGCTAAGAAGGAAGAGATGCTTGCGGATTATGAAGATAGAGATGCTTGGGCTAAGAAGATGGTTGTTAACATCGCAAATGCTGGATTCTTCTCATCTGACAGAACAATCGCGCAGTACAACGAAGATATTTGGAAATTATAATTGAAATTTCAAGGAAAGACAATTTGAATTTTGAAATTCAGTTGTTGAAATTTCAAGAAAAATTCAGTTGATTTTTGAAATTCAGTTGTTGAAATTTCAAGAAAAAATTCAGTTGATTTTTGAAATCAATTGTCAAAATTTTGGGAAAAGAATTTACTTGGAATTGAAACAGCGTTAACAATATCTTCACAAAAACTCGGTAAAATATCGAGGGCTACGGATATTCTTTGAATGTGGATGCATTTTGAATTTGGTTAGGAATTATAATTAATATATGCAGGTTCGCATTCAGTTTATCATAAATATAAAGAAACAAATTTTTTAGGAGGGCTGGAAATGAGCAATTCAAATAGTTTGTCAGCGAGAGCGAGAATTCAGGCACTTGTTGATGAAAACAGTTTTGTTGAAATCGGTGCTCTTGTAACAAAGAGAAACACAGATTTCAATCTTAATGAAAAAAGCGTTCCGGATGATGGAGTTGTTACAGGTTATGCGATCATTAATGATAAGCCAGTTTACATCTACAGTCAGGACGTGGATGAATTAAATGGTTCAATTGGTGAGATGCATGCAAAGAAAATCGTTAATATTTATAATTTAGCGATTAAGACAGGTACACCTGTTGTTGGACTTCTTGATAGTGCAGGATTACGCTTACAGGAAGCTACAGATGCACTTGCAGCATTCGGTGAAATTTATGAGGTTATGACAAAGGCTAGAGGAATCGTTCCTCAGATTACTGCTGTTCTTGGTAATGGCGGTGGCGGTGTAGCTGTCCTTGCTTCATTAAGCGATTTCACATTTATGGAGAAAAATAACGGAAGACTTTTCGTTAACGCTCCTAACACAATTGAGAATAATTATAAGGAAAAACTTGATACGGCTTCAGGTGATTTCAATGCTAAGAATGGAATGGCTGATTTCGTATGCGAAGGAGAGGAACAGCTCTTTGAAAGCCTTCGTGAGCTTATGTTAATCTTACCACTTAACAATAAGGATGAGGCTATTTCAGCACAGTCTATGGACGACTTAAATCGTGAGACTGTTGATTTTATGGCTGAAATCAAGGATCCAGCTCTTGCTCTTGAAGATATAGGTGATAACAACTTCTTCTTAGAGGTTAAGAAGGAGTATGCTAAGGAAATGGTTACTGGTTTCATTATGCTTGATGGAATGACAATTGGTGCAGTTGCAAACAGAACTGCTCTTGTTGATGAAACAGGCGCTGAAGTTGAAACTTTTGAACCACGTCTTACAACAGCAGGTTGTTACAAGGCAGCTAATTTCGTTAAGGTTTGTAACGCTTTTAATATCCCTGTGCTTACACTCACAAATGTTGAAGGCTATAGCGCAACCCTTAGTGAAGAGGTGTCAATTGGTGGAGCGGTTGCAGCACTTACTTCTGTGTTCGCTTCAGCAAAGGTTGCAAAGGTAAATCTTATCACACAGAATGCTTATGGAAGTGCATATTTAACAATGAACTCAAAGCATATTGGTGCTGATATGGTATTTGCTCTTCCTGATGCAAACGTTGGAATCATGGATGCTGATATGGCAGCTAAGATTATGTATCCTGACGCAAGCAAGGATGTTATCGCTGAGAAGAGTAAAGAATTTGATGCTAAGACTGATGTTTATGCAGCAGCAGCTCGTGGATATGTTGATTCAATTATCCAGCCAGCAAGCGTTCGTAAGCAGCTTCTTTATGCATTTGAAATGCTTTATACAAAGTCAATCTAATATAAAAAAGAAATATAAAATGTACAATTAAAGAAATGAGGCAGATATGAAAAGAAAATTATCAATATTATTTTGTTTGATAGCTTGTATCGTGCTTGCATATGGACAGCCTGTTTTGGCTGCTAAAGATAAGGATAAAGATAAAAAAGAAGTAACTAGTGAAGAGGTAACTTCTGATGATACAGTTGAAGAAGTTGAGCAGGCTCCAGTTACGGAGGATTCGCTTAAGACTACTGCAGAAGGCTTTTCACAGTACTATTTTCAGTATAAGTTCGAGGATGTAATTGCTCAGTATGCATCTACAATGGATCCGACAACACTTGGTGTTTATCAGGTACTTGCTGATGCACAGGCAACATATACTGACTATGGTGAGTTCCAGGAAATTGTTGAATCAACAGCTAAGCTTGATGATGAAATTTCAGAAGCTAGCGTAACAATTCTTACAACACTTGGAAAGAAACTTATTTTTAACTATACCTTTGATGCAAGTGGAAACATTAGTGGTGCTAATGTTATGGGTATCTTCGCTGGTTCAGAAGTTGATGACCAAGGAGCATATTTTAACAAAGAAGATTTGAAAACTAAGACAGAAGCCTTTGTTAAAGGATGGTTTTCATATGACTTCAAAAAGGCGCGTAAGACTTTCAAAGATGAGCTTTCAAAAACCTCTGAGACAAATTATGAGGAGTATGCAAAGCTTCAGAAGGAATATGGCGACATTGATGAAGAGGCAGATAATAAGGTTAAGGTAGTTACTGATGAAGAGACAGCTACTGTTACTGAGATTGTTAAGACAACATCAGGAAAGAAGCTTACATTCACAGTTATCTATGATGAGAATTCTGAGATTTCTAGCTGGAAGGTTGAAGGCAAGAAGAATCTTGGAAAGATTATGGGTCGAGCAGGACTTAACGTACTTTTGGGTATGGGAATCGTGTTCGCAGTACTTCTTCTTATCGCGTTTGTTATTTCTATGTTTGGTGTAGTCTTTGGAGAGAAATCTAAGAAGGCAGCAGCTGACAAAGGAAAATCACCTCGTGCTAAGAAGGCTGAAGTTATCTCAGCTGTTCAGGGTGGAGATGAAGAGGAAGAAGAAAATCTTGCAGATGACCTTGAACTTGTTGCAGTTATTGCAGCAGCTATTGCAGCATCTGAGGGAAGAGAAAGCACAGACGGACTTGTTGTTCGTTCAATTAGACGTAGATAAAATTCTAAAAAAACAAGTATATTTTAATTTTATAACGGAGGAAAAACGATGAAAAATTATACTATTACAGTTAATGGAAATGTTTATGATGTAACTGTTGAAGAAGGAAGTACAGGTGGACAGGCAGTAGCTCCTGTTGCTGCAGCACCTAAGGCTGCACCAAAGGCAGCAGCTCCTAAGGCAGCAGCACCAAAGGCTAGCTCAGGTGGAGCTGGTTCAGTTAAGGTTAACTCACCAATGCCTGGCAAGATTCTTTCAGTTAAGGTTAATGTTGGTGATTCAGTAAGCAAGGGTGATGTTATCATGATTCTTGAAGCTATGAAGATGGAGAACGAAATCGTTGCACCAGCTGATGGTACAATCGCAAGCATCGATGCTGCTACTGGTGATTCAGTAGAGTCAGGTGCAGTTCTTGCAACATTAAACTAATTGATTATATAGAATTATAGAATTCGGAGGGTTTAAAATTGGATTATATTGCTAATACACTTTCAAACCTGGCTGGACAAACAGCATTTGCAAACTTGACTGTTGGAAATTACCTTATGGTAATTATCGGACTTATCTTTTTGTATCTTGCTATCAAGAAGGGATATGAACCACTTTTGCTTATACCAATCGCTTTTGGTATGATTTTGGTTAATATTTATCCTGATATTATGTCTGAGCCTGGAGACGGTAGTGCCGGCGGATTGTTGCACTACTTCTACATTCTTGATGAATGGAGTATTCTTCCATCACTTATTTTCATGGGTGTTGGAGCCATGACCGATTTCGCACCACTTATTGCAAATCCGATGAGCTTTATTCTTGGTGCTTCGGCTCAGTTTGGTGTTTTCGCGGCTTATATTATTGCGATTCTTCTTGGATTTAATGATAAGGCTGCAGCAGCTATTTCAATCATTGGTGGAGCAGATGGACCTACTTCTATCTTCCTCTGTGGTAAACTTGGACAGACCGAATATATGGGACCTATCGCGGTTGCCGCATATTCATATATGTCACTCGTTCCAATTATCCAGCCACCTATTATGAAGTTGTTTACAACGGAAAAGGAAAGAAAAATCAAGATGCAGCAGCTTAGACCTGTTTCACAGCTTGAAAAGATTCTTTTCCCTATCATAGTTACAATCGTTGTTTGTCTCTTGTTACCTACAACAGCTCCACTTGTTGGTATGCTTATGCTTGGTAACCTCTTTAAGGAGTCAGGAGTTGTTCATCAGCTTACAGAGACAGCATCTAACGCTCTTATGTATATCGTAGTTATTCTTCTCGGTACTAGCGTTGGTGCTACAACAACTGCAGAAGCTTTCCTTAAGAAGACTACACTTGAAATCGTATTCTTAGGACTTGTTGCATTTGCGGTTGC
>JAILNN010000191.1 GCA_024691565.1 Lachnospiraceae bacterium
TGGTGTTGGTAAAGGTCGTGATTTGTATCTAAATGACATAGAGGGTGTTAAATTTAATGATGGTCTTGATTTAAAACTAACATGTAAAAATCCAGGTAATTGTGATGGATTGAATGTTGTTATCTTAGGAGTATCCATTAATGGCAATGATTATCATTGGTATACTGAAGGTAGTAGAGCAAGGCTACTTCCGTTAGATAGTGATTTTTCTACTAATATCTTGAGTCCATCGGAAGATATTTATGGAGTATATAACGATATGGGTGCAAAAACTAGTTCAGAAGAATCTGGTCAGTATTATCTTGATGAAGATACAGATATTACGAGTATTGCAATAAGAGTTCTGATTTCTTCTACTATGCCTAATACGCTTTATACTCAAACCGCTGATGATGGCGATAGATACTCTCAGCGCTGGGTTTATCTTATTAGTAAAGAGGATCTTTCAAAATATAAGAATGCTGTGTTTACTATTGTAAGAAATGATGATAAGAAAGCGACTAAGGTTGTGACTAAGGCATATAGAGCGATTTCGGTATATGATTCTGAGGAATCATATTATGATTACTATTGGATATGTTATTCGATGTGTCTTATCCCTGACGATGTGACATTGACTGCAACAATATCTTTGACTCCAGCTTAATAGTTAATGTTTTGATAATGAAAATTGACGAGATGATTGTAGATTTAAATGAGAGGAGTAATATTAAATATGGTTCATAATGAGTTTGATTTTGAAGTAAATTCTAGCAAGAAGGAGTATGTTTCTCCTGAGATTTGTGTTAAGAAGTTTTCTGTTAATACCACTATTACATTGTCTGAGGGTGATCCTAAGGATGTTGATGATGGTAAGAATTGGGGACCTCTTACACCAGCGTAAATTAGTGATATATAAAAATTTGATAATAAGGATTTAGGTTATGAAGATTAAAAAAGATTTTGTTAAGAGACGTGTTGGTAATGAAGTGGTTGTTGTGGCTACTGGTAAGTTGAGTAAAGAATTTAATGGTATTACTAGACTTAATGAGTCTGGTGAGCTTCTTTGGGATAAGCTTGAGTCAGGTGCGGATGTTGCTTCGTTGACTAAGGTTTTGATGGATGAATATGATGTTACTGAAGAAGTTGCGACACATGATGTTAAGGTGTTTTTGAAGAAACTTAAGAGTGCAAATATTTTAGAATAGAATTGAATTGGTATAATGGATTTTAAACTTAGTGAATATGAAGACACAATTAGAATGGTTCTTGATAGTGAGGGTGAATTTAGAATTTATCCGAAGGGAACTAGTATGCTTCCTCTTTTGAAAGAGGGGCGGGATTCTGTTGTGTTGGTTAAAACAGAGAAATTTATTAAGCCTTGGAACATTGTTTTTTATAAAAGGGATAATGGCGATTTTGTTTTGCATAGGATTGTTAAGGTATATCGCGATGAGGGGCTTTATGATTTATGTGGTGACAATCATTTGATGATTGAGCATGGTATTAGGAGAGACCAGATTATCGGTGTTGTTAAGAGGATTTATATCGGTGATTATTGTGTTGATTCTGGAAATCTTTTTTACAAGGCTTATGTTAGTTGTTGGAAGTCGTTTTTTGTGAGAAGGGTTTTTTATAAAGTGAGATATATCTTTGGGAAGCTTTTTAAGAAGGGCTGACTAGTTTTATATATTTGTTTTTTATATTTTATTGTTGCGAAAGGTGAGAATAGTGAACAAAGAAAGGGATACTTTAAAGTGGATATATGGGAGAGCTAAGGAACAAAAAGTTAGTCTCATTATTTTGATGATTGGAACCTGTATTTTTGCTTCGACTTCGGCTATTTTTGCGTTGGTTTGCAGGGGAATTATTGATTCTGCTGTTTCAGTTAATAGGGACGGAATTATTAAGTATGGAATTTTCTTGGCGGGGATTATTCTTCTGCAGCTTATTTTGCGTTTAAGTATTAATTCTCAGGAAGAGTATGTTCAAGCTAGGATGGAAATTTCTTTTAGGGAGAAAATTCTTTCGTCTGTTATGTCTAAAGAATATGAGGAAATTAGCAGATTCCATAGTGGTGAAATTTTAAATAGAATGTTTTCTGATGTGACCGTTGTTACAAGTGGTGTTACTGGTATTGTGCCTAGTTTTTTTAATATGGTTACGAGAATCATTTGTGCAGTGGTTGTTTTGTTGGTTTTGGAGTGGAGACTGACCATTCTTTTTATGATTGCTGGTCTTGCGTTGTTTTGCGTTTCTAAGTATTTTAGGGGGAAGATTAAGCATCTTCATACTGAGGTTCAGGAGACGGAAGGCAAGGTTAGGTCGTTCCTTCAGGAGACTATTGAGAATATCCTTGTTATCAAGGCTTTTGGTGTTGATAAGAAGATTGAAAATGAGTATGCGAATAATCAGGAGAAGCATTTTAGAGCTAGGATGCGTAAGCGTAGAGTTAGTATTTTTGCTAATGCTGGTTTTAATTTTATTTTTCAGATGGGATATTTAATTGCACT
>JAILNN010000205.1 GCA_024691565.1 Lachnospiraceae bacterium
AGTATAAAGGAGAGCGTTTATGAGTTTATTGAACATGGACTATCAAATCCTAAACCAGAAGATTCTGAAGATGTAAAAAGGATTCGATTTACAGAGGATGAAAAAAAGGCTTTAAATGTTGTAGATAAGGAATCATTTAAAGTGATATCTGAACATGAATATGCTTTACAGGAAGCTCTTTTTGATTTGGTGTATAAATCAGATACTGTAGATATTGAGTTTGCTCAGGGTGTTGCAAGAGGTAGAATTGGTTTAGCGTATGGTCTTGAAAAGAAACGTATGATGGATGATCCAAATCTTTTTAAGGATGATCCCCTTAGAGAGAAAAAGATTGAATATATTGTGACTCACGATCAGCTTAGCGATGTTCAGGTTCTTTCGAAGGCTTATGAAGCATATACTTCTAATCTTGGATTGAGTTACTTTTCTAAACATGCTAATGATATAAAGCCAAGTCTTGATGACTTAAAGTCAATGACCATGACTGATTTTTTAGATATTATAAGAGCTGATGATACTGAAATCTATAATATAACTGGTTATTTCCCAAAGGCAGGTTTAGCTTATGATGGTAATAAGAATGCTTATACTGCTTTATATGAGTTATATTTACAAAGTGATGCATATCAGGCATTACTTGGTAATTATGGTAATGATCCAACTAAAGTTAGTCCAGCTAATATTCGAAGCAACTTTAATACATTTTATACTGAGATTCGTGATAGAAAAATCATGCAAAGTAATATTACGATGGGAAAAAATGTTGTTGCTAGTTATTTAAATGAAGAACAAAAGAAATACTTAGAAGATGGTCTTAAGCTTTGCGATGGTAGTGTTAAATTGGAAGTTTTGGGCGATTGGCCTAACAGTAAAGAATGCTTAGATATTATTTATCAAAATAAGGTTCAAAGAATCAAGGATCATATTAGAAGTGTTGAAGATAAAGTTAGAAATCGTAAGAAATTTGATTTTAATATAGTTCCAGAACTTAATAGTTTTAATCCTAAGGTCGGAAAAGATAAGAATTACGATAATTATATTGCCTTACATTCTGGTACAAGAGGAATTAAGGGTACAGTGGAGAATATTAAAGAAAATCTTGCAAAATGTATTTCTGCTAAGCTTTTAAAGAAGGATAATAAGGGCTATAGCAAGAGTAAGATCCGTGATGGAGCAAAGAAGATTCTTGCCTTAGATGATATTAAGAATTTAAGTACTGAAAGTGCTATTCTTATGGTTGGTAATCCTAGTAAGATAGACGGAATTGAGGCTACCATTAGAAAAGGTCTTAGACTATCTGCAGTGCCTTTGAAGGATAATTATTCTCAGTTATATAAGGCTGTAAACAGTGGTAATACTAAGACTATTTCTCCTCAGGAAGCTGATAGAATTATCAATGATTTTGATTTAAATGATATAGGAATTATTAATACAAATAATGAAGGATTATTGGCAGGATTCGCAGGTGAAGTACCTGAATTTGATGCTCTATGGGGAGCAAACCATGCGGATCGTATTCCTACAAGAAAAGATATTTTTCAACTTTGGGCTCTTGGTGTTAAAGGTGTAAAGGTTGAAGATGTAAATGAAGCTTGTAAGAATAATGATTATATTAATGAATTTAAGGCATTTTGTAAGGATAATCCTATTGGTAGTGTGACAAAGGATTATACAATTACGGTTAATGGCCAGCCTCAGGTAGTAGATGGGGAGAAATTATATAAGGAGTCTGTTGTAAGGTGGCAGGATGTTATTGATAAAGCCCTTGTTAGCATTAAGAGTTACAAGATTCCTAATATTGATTTTTCAAATCCTAATGAGGTGAAAAAACATCTTTCAGTTTTATATGGATTACAGAATATTTTAGGTGATTTCTCACAAGAATTTAGTTCTAAGTTTTTTAAAGGTATAAAGTTTGGAACTATGGGAAGTAAGGTTGTTAGAGATAGTAAAGGAAGTGCTTACGATGATGCAATTCAACTTGGCGCTGATATTCAAATGATGCTAGGTTATGTAGTGAGTGGGTATGGTATTACAAATGCTCAAAATATTGCATCATCAAATGAAGCTCTTAGAATTTTGAGTAATAATGCAGCATGCAGAATTATTGCTGGACAGTTCTTTAATGAAATAAAGGGTAAGACATTTGAAGAGGCCTTGGAAACTATTGGTAATAGGAAGTTATATGAACTAAAGGGATTTACTTCATTTATGGAACCGTTTATTTCTGGAGAAAATGTAGATGCTTATCCTACTATTACTGAAAAAGCTGTTTTAGATTATTATTCAGGTAAAGATAAGGAAACACTTACGAATGAAGTAATTAAGTATTACAACGAAAGAGTTGAGAACTATAAAGAGAAGGATATGCCAGCCAATCTTTATAGCGCAATGGACAGTTTCCGTTCTTATTTGGATTATGGAAAGAATGGTGAAGATGGCAAAGGTAGCGCTAAAGAAGCACTCTTGAATCTAGGAGACAGACCTGAGGATATGATTGATTTCCTTGATAATTATGAGGTTAAGAATTTGGCGCGTAGGACTGGTAATCTTAAGGGTGAAGCTTGGGTTGAGTCTTTTTGTAATGATTTATTTAAAGAGACAAGACAGTATACAAGTATATTAAAAGTTAATGATACAGACCTTTTACTTATTGATGGTAAAACACCAAGTGAGCTTTGGGGACAGAAGTATCAGAATGTTGCTCCTGCTAAAAGAGAGTATTGCTATAAGGCTGAATTCCTTAAGAAAATTGCAGAGTGTAACTCTTTAATTCAGATTAAGGATATTAAGGTTAAACCTGATAATTCACTTGAGTTACAGGGCGCTAAGAGCATATTGATGAAGAAAAATAAGTTCAGACAGATTCATGCAGATTATCAGATATATGTTGCTGGACGTAAGGCAATACTTGATAAGTATAAGAATATTAAAAAGAACTTCCTAGCTGTACATGTTGATAAGAAGGGCAACAAATTAAGTGAAGAAAAGGCTAATCAAGAGTTTGGTAAAGTTGGTATTCCTGAATTCAAGAATGTAGAAAAAACTTTAGATAAGCTTATCGCTATATTAGGTAATAATAATGCCAATCCTAATGATATAAGAAAAGACATGGATAATTACTACAAAGCTTTGAAAACCTATGATGCAAAAGTTACTAAGATACCAAAGGGTAATGAAATGCTTAAGTACACATTGATTAGTACACAAAAACAGTTATTCTTTAAAGATTATTTTGCATTAGAAGATATGAGAAATGCAATGGGTTCAGAATTACTAATCAGTGCAAAAGGTGATGTTAATCATGTTTCTGACACTATGCTTAGGGTGGGATTTGAAGAATTTGAAAGAGGAGTTCTAAAAGAAATATATGAGCTTGATAATAATGATGTATCAGAGGTGGAGGCTGAAACTACAAGAAATCAACTTGCAAGTGATGGATACTTCAAAGGAAGAATTATCGAAGAACTCAGCGATAAATGTGGAGTATTTATTGGTAGTGAGATAATTAATAATACTATTAAGATTCTTTCAGCTGAAAATTACCTTGATAAGGATGGAAACGCTGATGTAGAGAAGGTTGCTACTCTGATTGCTTCCAAGGAACAACTCTCAAAGTTTTTGAACAAAAAAGTCACCACTATGGATTTACAGAGAATTGAATCGGATGTAAGTTTAGGAGGTGGAGAATTCCAAAATAGAATTAATGAGATTTCTAATAACAAAATATTTAAGGATCTTGTTAAGAATAATCCTAAGCAGTGTGCGCTTAAATGGGTTGCTATTGAGAATACTACTGATAAGTGGCTTAAAGAGCTTAATAATCAGAAAAGAGTTTTTGGGAAAAAAGAGGATGCTCAAAGATATGTTGAAAAAGGTTTATTACCTGGAGCAGCTCAAGATGCACCATCTATTGATGCTCCAAACGAGGTGAAGACACGTCAGTATGAGAGATTATCTGAACTTGTTTATAAGCAGATTTTAACTGCACCTGGTAATAAATATATTGCTCAGGCAGTTAAGAATGGTAATGTTAAAGAGGTTGATGTCCTTAAGGAGACAGCAATTATTCTTAATAACAATAAGGTAATTGGTACTAACAACTTCGACTGGAAGACAATTGGAGATAATCTTGCTAACGGAAACTTTAAACGTATGGTTGAAGAGACGATTAAAAATACTGTAAATACAAGTGTTAATAGGGCTAATGAAAATGCAATTAATGCAGGAAGAAGAGCGCAGGCTGCACCTAAACAGGTTAGACCAGCCAGAAGATAGTGAATAAATTAAAGGACCGAGATGTGCCGCTCCCAGAAGTTAGAAAAAATCTAATGAATGGGAGGTGGCGCAATATCGGTCCTTTTTTGAATCATTCAGAGTGTAAGACACGAATGAATTAATACATTGTGAAATCTTTATTTATATATGCATATCGAATGTGGTCTTGGAACTGCCCCTTTATGTAGATACCCTGCTTTTCAATTCCTTCTTTTTCAAAGCCTAGATTTTCTAGGATGTTGATTGATTTTTGGTTATCAAGAAGGACTCTTGCTTCGATACGGTGAATGCGCAGGTTTTTAAGAAGAGCCTCTATTGTGGCTTTGCAGGCTTCTGTTGCATATCCATGCCTCTGATATTTTTCATCTAAATCGTAGCCAAAGATTGTGCTGAAGTATGGCTTTCCTCTTAGGTTTGCAAAGCTTGCTGAGAAGATGATTTTATCAGGCTCATCCTTTAAGGCAGCGTAGAAGTAACACCCTGCGTTTTTATACATTTTTACAGATTCAACAGCTAAAGTCTCTCGGATGCTATCTATTGTGTAGTAACTGTCCGGATGGTATGGCTCTGCAAAGGAAAAGAATTCTCGATTTCTCACATAGTAATCTAAAACCTGATCTGTAAATTCTATATTTGCTGGATGTATAATGAGCCTATCGGTTTTAATGTCATTCATCATTTTTCATTACCTCCTTTTTCATTTTTTTGCGGTTAATTTGTAACAAAATTATAAGCGAGTTTTTTTCTTATGTCAAATAGCCTAAAATAGCCTGAATATAGAAAAAAGACTTGATTTTATGCGGTTGTTAATGGATAATTAGACATATGAAAGAGGAGGGGACATATTTGATTTCCAATAAAAATATAAAGAGAATAATTTGTTCGATTTTAACGGTTTGTTTGCTTCTTTGTTCAACGGATGCACGTCGTGTTAATTCTAAGAATATTCAAGATAAAAGGGAAGATTTAGAGGATGCGCAGACGGATGCTACTGCGAAGTCAAATACTGTAGTGGAATTGTTTGATGAAATTCAGAGGCTTACTGAGGAACTTTATGAAATTTCTAATCTCGTCGAAGAAGCTAACGCTGAAGTGGAGGCTTATGAATCTCAGATTGAAGAATCAGAAAAGGTTATTAAAGACATAGAGAATGAACTTGAAGATGCTAAGGAACAGTTTGCCGGAATCTTAAGTTTAATTTATGAGGATGCGCCTAATGCGGAGGCAGTTACAGAATATCTGGAGGATGATAATCTAGATGATATGCTTAATCGCGAGGAGTACGCTGATGCTGTAGGTGAGTATGTTCAGAAGAAGATGGAAGGACTTAAGGTACTTAAAGGCGATGCTGAAGCGAAGAATAAAGAACTTTTAGCGCTTAAGAGTAGCAAGGAAGATGAACTTAGTGAGATTAGTGCGCAGCAGGATGAGCTTAGTAGCCAGCTTAAAAGCATGACAGATGCGATGCTGGAGGCTGAAAAAAATGCGGAGGATTCTGAGAAGTTTGCGAATAAGCTTGAAGAAGAGATGAATATCCTTGAGGAGAAGGAGAGACAGATTTTAGAGGGAAACTCTGGAAATGATGATTATGTCGGTAATATTGACTTTGATGTTGGAGGAAATGGTACAGATTATTATTATGAAGCTAAGTACTCATACACCGAAGAGGAACTTACGATGTTGGCTGGAATCATTGAGTCAGAGGCGGGGAGCGTTAGTTACCCTGGCATGATTGCGGTTGGAAGTGTTGTTATGAATCGTGTTGCTAGTCCAAAGTTTCCAAATACCATAGAGGGAGTAATTTGCGCACCATATCAATTTGCTCCTGTTCAGGGAGGAAGATATGGAATGATTTTAGCACGTGGTCCTGCAAAGTCTTGCTACAAGGCGGCTAGAGACGTGCTTGATGGAAAACGAAATGTACCGAACTTTTACTTTAAGGCTGATTGGTATGCTGAGGAACATGGAATTAAGGGAATTAACATTGGAGGTAATGTATTCCATTAATTCTGGAAATGGAGGCCGTAATGATTACTATTTCTGTAGATGATCAGATTAAGGTTGCTGAGGAGATTTCGAAGATGATGAAGGAGATTGATCCGAGCGGAACACATACACCTTTTTCTGACCCGAATGAGGCGATTGGATATGCAAAGAAGAATCATCCAGATGTTGCCTGGCTTGATATTGAGATGCCTGCGATTTCCGGACTTGAATTATCGATGGAAATTAAGAAGGTTTCTCCGCTTACAAATATTGTTTTTGTTACAGGTCATGAAAGGATGGCATATAAGTCCTTTCAATATCATCCGAGCGGCTTTATTTTGAAGCCTGCTACGATTGAGGCATTGAAGAGAGAACTCGAAAATTTGAGAAACCCTGTTGAATTTAATAATGATAAGCTTATTAAGGTGCAGTGTTTCGGAAATTTTGAGGCGTTTGATAAGAATGGGCATCCGATTAAATTTAAGAGAAGTAAGAGTAAGGAGATGTTTGCATATCTGATAGACAGAAGAGGCGCACTCTGCTCTGTTGGCGAGCTTTGTGGGGCGCTTTTTGAAGATAGAGAAGAGGATAAGTCATTGAAAAAGCAAATCAGGGTTTTCCTTTATAGCTTGAGAGATGACTTAACCAAAATTGGGGCATCCGACGTTATTATTAAGGGGTGGAATGCGTATGGCGTTGATTGTTCGAAGCTAGATTGCGATTATCTTAAGTTTCTTGAAGGTGATACGAAGTCGATTAACTCTTTTATGGGAGAGTATATGATTCAGTATTCATGGGCGGAAATGACCTTAGGAGAACTTATTATGAAACCATCGTCTTTTAATGATTTTTGATTGTAGGTGAGACATATGCCAGAGAAAATGGATTTTAAGATTTTAAAGATATTTCCTTTTATTTTTAGTGCATGTATATCATGTGTTGTTTTATGCACTGCAATGCTTTGTATTTACGGTAAATTCAGCGGTTTTTTCTTGACTGTTGAGCTGTTTAGGTATATTCTTATTTTGTCTGTTTTTTTCTGCCTTTATCGTTTAAGTGACATGTTTAAGACACTTGTATATGCGGATATTTTTTATACTTGCTTTTTTTTAGCGGAGATAACCGATAAATGTCTTTTAGGGCTATACAGATTTGTGGGAGATGACAACGTTTTAGTTTTATTTTGCAGAATAGCTGAAAGTATTCCGGATATATTTGTTATGTTAGGTGGTAGCGCCGTTATTATGGGCTTTTACCATGGATATGTTCAAATGAAGGAAGATGCAGCTGCAAGTAAATTAAAAATAATTAATTATTTATGGATTATATCCGAAATACTGGGGATTATTATTAGTGATGTTTTATTCCCTCTATTTCGTTATTACAATGTAGACCTAAAGGTTATATTTTTTGCAATTATGCTGCCAGTCTTGATTTTTTGTGTGGTAGTGGCTGTTATTATTTCAGTTAATACACGAAACTTCTGTTATAGTTATTATTTATATGCCTATAATAGAGCGATAACGGAGGTGAAGTGATGAATCAAGAAGTTGTCTATATGATAAACATTATTATTGCTCTGGTTTCAATTGTCCTAGCGATTGTTGTTTTGGTCGTTGGTGCACAGATGAGAAAGCATAATGTAAGAATGGGTTGGTTTATTACCATGGTATGTATCTGTCTTAGTGGTTTATCTTATCAGGTGGCAGGCCTTGGATTTGAAAGTAGTGTCAATATATACACTGTTTTTTCAAACGTTCTTTATGCGGGTGTTGCTCCGGTTTTTGCTAGATACTTTATTGAGACAGAAATTGAAGAAGGTCAATCGTGGGATAGAAAGTTCTGGACAGTTTTACATGCACTAATTGCGGTTCTTGTTATTATTGTATCCTGTTTTGGTAGTCTTGGATTTTTCGAGTATGTTCCATTCTTCATTCAATATTTCATAGTTATGGTAATGCTCCTTATTTCATCGAAGAACATAAAAGCCAGTGCGGGATTTATTGCTGGTATTTGCTTCCCGCTAGCTGCTTCCTTGGTCGGAATGACAGGGATGGACATCAGTATTATGGGCTTTGGTGAGGTAATGCTGCTTCTTTTGGTAATCTTCCTTTATCAGATTGATACGGAAAGAGAGCTTATGAATAAGCAGGTTGAGCTTTCAGAAAACAAGGTTTCACTTCTTATGGAACAGATGCATCCACATTTTATATACAATGCTTTGCAACAGATTGCCTTGCTTTGTGATGAGGAGCCATCTGAAGTTAAGGGTGCGATATTTAATTTTTCTGGATACCTGAGAAATAACCTAGAGGCTCTTACAAATGAAAAGATGATCCCTTTTATGAAGGAAATGGAGCATGTTGATGCATATATTGCTCTTTCGCAGATTCTTCCTTCAAAGGAGTTTCATGTTGAGAAGGACTTTGAAATAACAGATTTTTATGTGCCTGCACTGGTTGTTCAGCCGTTGGTTGAAAATGCTATCAAATATGGAATTGGCATGAGTTCAGAGGGTGATAGGATTAGGATTCAAACTAGGGTTGAAGGTGGATATGTGGTGATTAGTGTTGTGGATGATGGTCGTGGAAAGAAGACAGAGCTTGCAACACAAAAGAAACATAAAAGCGTTGGTACAAGCAATGTAAAAATGCGCCTTAAAATACTTTGTGATGGAGAATTAGAGGTGCATCAGTCTTCTGATGGGACTGAAGCAATCGTTAAAATACCGGAAATAACGGCTAAAACAGGAGGTTTCGATAAATAAAAAAATATTTTTAAAAAAAAAACATTTTTTGTTGCACTTTTGTTGTACCTCGGTTGCTATAATCATGCCATAAACTTAAAATACCGTCAAAAAACGGTAAATATTATTATTATCCAAGGAGGATGGACTCATGAAAAACACATTAATTAAATTAACAAACTACTTGTCAAAGCACAAGAATGTAGCTATTGCATTGAAAGCATTGGCTATCGCATTCGTTGCAGGAAGTGCAGCTATCGCAGCTGGTGCACCTGCTCAGGCAGCTTCTGATTTTACAGCAGTTGTAAAGCCTATCGTAGGACTTATGAATAAGTTCGTTAACCCACTTCTTTTATTAGTTGGTGCAGGTGGAACAATCTATAGCATTATGCTTGGTGTTAAGTATGCAACAGCTGAGGAGCCACAGGAGAGAGAGAAACGTAAGCAGGCTCTCAAGACAGCAATTATCGGTTTTGTACTTATCTTCGTTCTTATTGTAGCTCTTAAGTTATCTATCGAGCCACTTACAAACTGGATGAACGAGTCAGTTGCAGGTGCTAATGGAACAATGCATTTAAATGAGTAATAATTGATTATACATAAACGACCTTGGATGTAGGTAGAGAGTGATGGAAACCAGAGGGTTAACTATTATCTCTATCTACATCATGTTGTTTGTTAAACGAGAGTCATTAAAAAGGAAAAGTGATTGCCATGATTAGAAGAAATCTTTTAAATAACAATTTAATAAAAAAGATTGCCGGCACGTTTATTGTTCTTGCAATGGGTATTACTTCGGTTGGTTCCATGCCAAAAACTGTTCTTGCAGATAAAACAGAAACAACTTCAACTGAAAAAACTTCGACTGAAAAAACTTCGACTGAAGTTGCTTCAAACGAAACAGATAATGAAGTTGCGGAGCAGAATCTTATAGAAGATGATAAAGGAAGAGTTGTTATCTGGGAATGGAAGGCAGTAAATGCTAATAATATAAACAGCGTGCTTAATGAGGCTGGTAAAGACAAGGCAATCCCTTCAATTTTTGCATTAACCGATAGAGAAGGTTATCCTAATGGTTATTTCCTATCTCTTTACGATGATGAAAATCATATCTTTCATGGAGATGGAAGTATGTCTGCATCATCCTGGGATAATGAGTCGGTTCTTATGAACTCTTATTTTAAGTATGATGAAGCATTTAATAAGTTTAATATACTTCCAAATTTCAATGAGACGATGATGCATATATGTTTAGGCTCATTTAATTCAAAAGAAATAAATCTAACAAAAAATATGGATCAACATAGATCAATGTATTTGATGATTAGTGATGAAGCAGGTTCTATCGATAAGGACAATTTCGATAAGGATACTTTTATGACTAGCGGAAATTGTAAAGGTTGTTTATGGGTTAAGCCAATTAGTTGGCAAACAACCGGAGAATCATATAACGCTATTGAAGAATTTTTTGGAAAAGAAAATTGGGCTAATAATACTTTAATGAGTGAAATTATGTTGTCCAAATACAATTATAAAGTTGACACATCAGATATGTCCTACAACAGGATTTATGATGAGGAAAATCCTGAACTAGATAAAAATGGAAAAATTGCAAATGAATGCTATGATACAACAAGTTATCATTTAAGAATACCTTATACCGTTAGGGAAAATGGGGGTTTTGCAGAAGAGAATGAACCATCACTTCAATTATCAAAAGTGGCTTGGAATCCTAGTAAATTCGAAGCTAATGGTGTGATTGCTGGTGGTGCAGGTGCTGCGAAAGCAGTGCAGTTGCAGATTGGTTCGGTTGACCAAACTAACTTAAATACAGCATATAAGGGTTCGTATAAGAAAGACTACCTTTACTTTATAGGATCTGATGGTTGGATTAATGACGATGACAGAGAAAGATATTATCTTACAACTAAGGGTGGATTGGTCTTCGCACAATCTGGAGATAGCTTAAATAATGTAATCTGGAAGTATAGATGGTATGTTGGTTTTCAACATGTTTATTCTACAGTTAAAGGTGTTGGCGGAGACAAGACTACTGGTGAAGGTGGAGTTACCACAATCGGCAATGGTTCAATGTTTGTTGTTGGTGGTAAGGAGACCTACCTTGATGAAAATGGAAATACATGTAAAGCAGAGGGAATAATTCTTCCTGAGCACTCTAAAATTATTGTTGAAGAAGGTGGAGTTCTTGCTGTTGAAGGAAACCTTATTAATAATGGTAAAATTATAAATAAGGGTGGAACGATAGTAGTTAAGCAAGGTGGCAGTATTTCATCGTTTACCGAAACTACAGAAGGTACTATTGAGTGCTGTCAGGGTAAGACTGGTAAGAGCGGTCAGATGATTATTATGCCAGATAGCAAGGTATATGCCCTTACAAGTCAGGAAATGCTTAATTCTCCAGCTAATTTTTATAAGAAATTAACTGATAAGGGTGGTAGTTACACTGACTTATCTAATTCAGTAATTCTTACTGGAGGAGCAACAATTACTAATTATGGTGATTTTGAGGTAACAAGTATTAATATTGACTCAACTAGCAAGGTTGAGAATAGAGGCAGCAGTCTTTTCAGAGTTGGTTATGCTAGAGCTTCGGATAGTTATCTAATGTATAAAGATGATGATAAAGATAAGATAGTTAAAGCTGATTTTAAAGAAATTAATACTGCATACGATGAAGAAAAAGCAAATAATAGTAATGCTGGAATTACAAGTGTTAATGGAACAGCTTCAAGTAGTGCTGGTGGGGTTTTGGAATCGTCGTACATGAAGTTTCTTACTAAGTTAACAAAGTTGTATGGTATTAAGGCTATTGTTACCAGTGATTCTTCAAAACCGGTTATTTCAACTGAAAAGAATGCTAAAGTAGAATTTGCAGATGGAGCAGATAGCGATAATAAATCTATCAATTTTGTTGAGGTTGAATATTAATCCTTTAATATTTGGATTAAATTAAAAATGAAAATAAATAAATGAATTATAATGAAAGGCAGGAGAGTCGATGAAAGCATGGCATAAAGTAGCATTGAATATAATGGTATTTGTTCTTCTTGCAGGTCTTGTTGGGTTTGTGCTCAGAACACTTGGTGGAGGACTTGGAGATATCATTAATGGTAAAGGTCTTACCATTGATCCTAAGCTATTTCTGTCCATTAAGACTTGGCTCTATGGCTTAATTGGCGGCGTAGTTATCTTCATGATTTGGCTTCTTTCAGGTAGTAACCTTGATTCATTTATTTTTAATACAAAAGGACTTTTGGGAAGAAAGGGTAAGCCGGATGTTGTTAGAGGTTCACTTGAGAACAGCCGTTATCTTACCGATAGAGAAAGAGATAAGTACTTCCCAGAGCATAAATATTATGATCTTAATTCTGTTACCAAGGATGGTATTCCTGTAAGAGCCGTTCTTGATAGAAAGAATAATTTGGATGTTAACTTCCTTCCAGGAGCTCATTCACTTGTTATTGGTGCTACTGGTTCTGGTAAAACAACAACCTTTATTAACCCAATGATTCAGCTTCTTGCAGCTACTTCTGCAGGTAGTTCGATGATTATGACTGATCCTAAGGGTGAACTTTTTGATTTACATTCAAAATACCTTAAGTCTAGAGGTTATAAGGTTTTGCTTCTTGACCTTCGTGATACTTATTCTTCATCTCGTTGGAACCCACTTGATGGTATTTGGGATATGTATCAGGAGTACATTAAAGCAGGTAAAGGAATTAAGTTCCATAAAGATAGCATGTCTTCTTATCCTGAACTTAGAAGAATGGATGGCGAAGGAGAGGAAGGTAAGCCTTGGGTAGAGTGGAGAGGCAGAGCATATGCAGACCTTACACACTGCCAGGACGATGTTTCAGTAACGAAACAGCAGTTTTATGATGAGATGTATGAAGACTTAAACGACCTTATTTCAGTTATCTGTCCTATCGAAAATGAGAAGGATCCAGTTT
This sequence comes from Lachnospiraceae bacterium, assembly GCA_024691565.1. Taxonomy (GTDB): domain Bacteria; phylum Bacillota; class Clostridia; order Lachnospirales; family Lachnospiraceae; genus JAEEJA01. The sequence goes on from JAILNN010000205.1 coordinate 12,982, forward strand.
GGGAGAAGGGTGCTCGTTCAATTATTATGAGTACTTGTCTTGCAATGCTTGAGGACTCTGAGGATGAGAGACTTGGAATGACTAAGGAGAAGTTTAATTTCTTTAACATAAATAAGGCGCTTACAAATTCTGAGGATGAATTTGCTACACTTAAGCGTTATTTTGAAGGCCGTAATAAGCTTTCGCAGGCATATACACTTTCTAGACAGGTTATGTCTGCTGCTGATACTACACTTTCATCTTATATGTCAATTACATTTGACAAGCTGAATATGTTTAATGACCGTGGTCTTTGCGGTTTGACATCAGCTACGGATGTGGAGGCTGAGAAGTTTGCTGACCAGCCTACTGCACTCTTTATGAAGATACCTGACGAGAAGGATACAAGGCATGGTCTTGCTGCTGTATTCATTCTCTGTATGTATAAAGCTCTTATCAAGGTTGCTTCGGCTAGGGAAGACTTATCTCTTCCAAGAAATGTTTATTTCATCCTTGATGAGTTTGGTAATATGCCAAAGATTGAAAAGTTCGACAAGATGATCACTGTTGGACGTTCAAGAAAAATTTGGTTCAACATGGTAGTACAGTCATATTCTCAGTTGAATAACGTATACGGTGAAAAAGTCGCTGATATCGTTAAGTCTAACTGTGGTATGAAGATGTTCATTGGATCTAATGATATTGGTACCTGTGAAGAATTCTCGAAGCTTTGTGGTAACATGACAGTTCGTACAACTTCGACTTCGTCGAATATCGGAGCCAGGGCAGGTGATATGAACCTTTCCTCTCAGACGCAGGTTAGACCACTTATCTATCCTTCAGAACTCCAGATGCTTAACAATAAGGAGAGCACTGGAAATGCTATCATAGTAACCTTTGGTAACTATCCTTTGAAAACCCAGTACACACCTAGTTATCTGTGTCCGTTCTATAAAATGGGACGCATGGATATGGAAGAACTTAGAAGTCATATGTTTAGGGCTGATGAGGTCTTCTATGATCTTGATGAGAGAAATGAAATAGTGCTTGGAAAGGTTGACGAAGAGGAAAATATGGAGGAAAGTGCATAGTCCTATGAGAAAATTCCTTATTACATTTATGTTTGCTTTATCTGTGGTAGCTCTTCCTTGCAAAGGAGCTTTTGCTGCAGGAGAAAGTGGTATAAATTCAAATGTTGGAAGTTCCAGTAGTGACAATATTGGTTATACTGGACCGGTTGATATTGTTACAGGTCAACCGATTGTCGAGGATGAAATGGGAAATAAGGCTGATATAGTTACTGTCAGCGATGGTTCAACCTACGACAGAGAGAATAACATCTACAAATATACAGTTGGTGATGGCTTCTTTGCATGTACCATTGCTGATGGAATGATTGTTACTGGTGAGGTTGCAATGGGACTTTCTGGTGATGAAAATGTGGATGTCTATAAAGATGGTAAAAAATATAAAGAGATTCCAAGTACTGTTAGCGAGCCTGGTTCTTATGTTGTTGTAACCTGGACTGATAACAGTGAAACAAGAGTTATGGCATTTGAGATTGTTGCTGAGACTACTGGTTCAGTTAATCAATATATTATGCCAGACGGATTTAGCGTAAGAAGCCTTTATATTAATGGAGAAGAGAAGAAAACTAATCGTAGCTCTGTTAATATGAGTGAAGAAGGTTATTATGAAGTAAATTACCGTTGTACGGATAATAATGTTGATTATTTCTTGGAAGTTAATGTTGATCATACACCACCTAAGGTTGTATTTGAGGGTGTTAATAAAAATAATAAGGCAAAAGGTCCTGTTACTATTAAGGGACTTGAAGAGGGCGATACGGTTTCTGTTACCTACAATGGTGAGGAATCTAAGCTCAATTATAAAAATCAGTTAACACAGAGTGGTAGATATCACGTTGTTGTTGCTGATGAAGCAGGAAATACTGTTGAAAAGACTTTTAATATTTTGATTTACTTGAATATTAAATCTATTGTATTTCTTGGCTTGCTCCTTTTAGTGATAGTTGGTGTTAGTGTGGCACTTATTATTTCTAGAAAGAGCCTGAGAGTAAGATAAAATAGACTTCGGTCGTAAAAAATATAGGAGGAGAATATGCTGGATGGAATTATGGATACAATACAAAGTTGGTTCCAAACCGTTTTAGATTATACTATATACGGAGCCTTCTATCTTATTGAAGTAATTATCCTTAAGTTTGTTTCACTGATAGAAGAAACGTTACTTATCTTTACCGGCGAACAAGAAGTCACCTATAATGATACGACAGACACTTTGATAAATATCTTCTTTGAACATAGAGCGATAAGAGGTATTTATGGAGGAATAGCACTCATTGGTATTGTTTTTGCGTTTGGGTTTGCTGTCTGGGGCGTCATAAAAAAGGCTCTTGATTTACGTGGTAAACAGCAGGGTGTAACGCTTGGATCCATTGTTGGTAATTTAATAAAAAGTATTTTACTCATATTCGGAATGAATGCAATCATGATGGCAGCCTTGTATACGACGAATACACTTGTTCACCAGGCCAGCATGGCAGTCCAAAACGGAGAGAGACTTTCTCTTGGAAGTGATACCATTACATTTACGGATGAGCAATATGCAGCGATGGGAAGAATTATAAATACCATTGGTAATTATTCTTTGAACCCATCATATAGATCTCGATATAATTTGAACGCATGTTACAATGATTTGAGAGGAGATCTTGAATTCCTGGGTTCTCAGGGAGTGTTTGAATTCCATTATGAAACTGAGGATGGCACAGTTACTTGGCAGAGTATGATGGAAGAGCTGGGAACGGCTTATGATTACTCTAAGGAAAGTGCAATTGATAGTTACGATGACGGTCTTACAAATGCAATCCTTGATTGTATGGAGATCTTCAAGTCAAATACAAATATAAAGGTTCTTAAAAGCTATACCCGAAAAGATTATGTTTCTGAAACTGAATTTGTTCCGATTGATAAAATTCTTTTCCTTTCCGGAACGGTTGGAACGATTGGAGATAACGCAGCGGCAAGAAACGATGTTTATAATCGTAATCCTAGCTTTACAGATAATGCAAGATTACCGTTCTTTACGGGTGAGAAGAGCATATATGATTATGAGGAAGTTAGAGAGACATTCTCTCCAAATCCAATGTATATGAATTACTTCCTTGTGTATGTCTTAGGACTTGCAATGCTAAGAGAAATGATATTTATGATAATCACCTGTGCGGTGAGAATCTTTAACTTAGTTGCTCTTTACGTTGCAGCACCACTTGCTATTTCAAGTATGCCACTTGATGATGGTGGTAAATTTAAGCAGTGGTCAACAGCCTTTGTTGTTCAGCTTCTAAGTATTGTTGGTATGGTTATTTCGATGAGGTTATTCCTCTTATTTGTACCAATAATATGGAGCTCATCATTATCTATTTCAGATAACTTCTTGTTAGATTGTGTTATCAAGGGTGTCCTTACATACGGTGGTCTTGAGGCAGTTAATAAGGTTAACAGTATCTTTACAGGTATTCTTGCTGATAACGCTGGTTACCAGGCTATCACAGCTTCTAACATGAGAGACGATATGCAGAGAACTGCACTTGGTAGAGGCTTGAGCGCAATTTCTGGTGGAGCACTTGCTTTAGCAGTTGCAGGTAAAGGTCTTGGAGCAGCAGGTGGACAGGTTAAGAAGGGCTGGAATCTTGCTAGAGGAAGAATGGCAGATGGTAGAGATCCTGCCAAAGAACAGAGAGAAGAGAGAACTCGTCAGCGTCAGATGAATAGTCTTAAGTCTGATATAGATTATGCAAAACAGACCGGTACACATATGGATGGTACAAGGCTCAAAGGTGGAGAGCTTGCCAAGATGGAATCAACATATAAACATATGGAAGGCGGTATGGGACGTAGAGAGGCGACTCTTCGTGCTAATGAAGATTATCGACAGGATAAGCTCGATAGAGATAGTGGTATTGAGGGAACAAAGATGTTATATGATAGACCTCTTCCACCACCACCACCTAATAATGCCGGCGGAGGAGCTCCAGGTGCTGGCGGAGGCGCTCCAGCAGGCGGTGTGCGTAGACAACCACCTCCAGGAGTTGGCAGGGCTAGAAATGTCAACAATGCGAATGACATTCAAGGCCAGCAAAATTTGAATAATAATGTATAACTTAAAAAGTAATACTCAAGAGTATTACTCCAGAGTATTACTTCGTTAAGTTTTTATGGTCCACAAGAAGAGTAAGAGCCTAAATAGCCCTTACTCTTTAGGGCGTTAAGAAACACCCGTTTTAAGGGAGTTAAAACGGACAACCAAAATACAAATCATAGGAATAACAATATGAGATTAATTCCAGGAAAAACTAAGGTAAAAATTGAAATTTTTAAGAATATAACATTGGTGGATGTCCTAGTGGGTCTGATAGGGCTTTGTTTAGTGACCCTTTGTGCTATTTCATCCTTGCCAGGCAGATGGATAATAGCAGTGATTGTGGCAGCTATCTTTGCTATTATGCTATTTAGAATTGATGACGAGCCAATGTATATTTTTGTATGGCATATGCTTAGGTACAGAGCCTATCCTCGCCGATTTTATAGGATGTATAGCGATGAGAATCTTAAGAATCTTTCTGAAGATGGCCATCAGGAGCAGATTGATGCATTCTTTGGTAAAGAGGGAGATTCAAGTGAAGGCAGTGCTGATGGAAATGTCGAAGATACTTCTTCTGAAGAGTCGGAAGCCGATACTACAGTGAGTCTTAAGGAGCTCATAAAGGAAGAAAATAGAATATTAAAGAGTAAGGACTCTACTGAGGAGCAAAAGAACGCAGTTTGGGCAGCTAGAGCACAGAGAACTGCTGAAAAGAAGAAGGCTAAGGCATCTGGAAAAGAAGCAAATGCGTCTTATCAAGAAGTAAGTGATTTTATGCCATTTACTGGAGTTAACGATGGTTTCATCGAGTATGATGGAAAGTATTTTGGTACAGCTATTGAGATTGATCCATTGGAATTTAGATTTTTCTCTAAGTTTAGACGTGATAATTCGATTGAGAATTGTCTTGGAAAGATTTTGAGAGGTTTTTCTGGAGATTACGGTGGAAATATTGTTAAGATTGAGCGACCTATTATCTATGATGATTATTTGGAGGCAGAATATCGAAAACTCGATGATTTGAGAGCGTCTTATGAAAGTGGTCTTATCACTGAGGATGAGCTTAAAGCGAGGGTTGAAATTCAGTATGATAGAATAAACGAAGTTAGAGAGCTTTGTAATGATAATAAGGTAATTGAGCCTTTCTATTATCTAGTTTTATTTGATAGTAACAAGGGAAGACTTGATGTTACGACTACACAGGCACTTAAATCGCTTGAACAGGGTGAAATGGTTGCCAGGAGACTTGATACTAAGGAACTTGTTATCTTCCTTAAGTATACAAATGGTCTTGATTTTGAAGAGAAGGATATTGATAATATCCCAGAAGAACAGTGGATAAACTGGGCTATGCCTGAAAACATTAAGTTCAGCATGAGAAAGGTTGAAGTTAATGGAGTAATCAGCCATAACTTAAGAGTTATCGGTTATCCTTCAGTTGTTGGAGATTCATGGCTTGCAGGAGTTATGAGCTTCCCTGGAACCAAGGTTGTTGTTAAGATTACTCCAATGGATAATGTTAAGGCTATTCGTGCTATTGACCGTTCACTTTCTGAACTTAGAGGTCAATATATGGCAACAAGCCTTGATTCAAAGGTTATCGAACTTCAGGAGCATATTGAAACCTTATCTAGCCTGCTTGTAACACTTCAGCAGGAAAATGAGTCATTACTATCAGTCAATATATATATTACAGCATATGATGCTGCTGCAACATCTGAGGATGTGCTTCTTAACGAGAATTTCAATTCTCTTCTTCCTGTTGTTGCTGATATGAAGAAGACTGTTAGACGTACTTGGAGTGAGGCTGGAATGAGAACTACAGGAATGGATTTCTTACAGCTTCAGGCCTATATTGGTTCTCAGGTTTCTGCTTATGACCCTATGATTAAGGAAGCCAGAGGAATTCCATCAAATACTATCGCTGGAATGTTCCCTTGGATTTTCTCACATATATCTGATAAGGGTGGAATTAAGCTTGGTTCTTCTGAAGGCGTTCCTGTTTTCATTGATTTCTTTAGAAGAGATAGCGAAAGAGTTAATTCTAACATGGTTATTGTTGGTAAGTCTGGTTCTGGTAAGTCATATGCTACCAAGTCGCTTCTTACTAACCTTGCATCTGAGGATGCTAAGATATTTATTTTGGATCCTGAGAATGAGTATTCAGAGCTTGCTCATACTCTTAATGGTAAGATCATTAACGTTGGTAATGCTAAGTATGGACGTCTTAATCCGTTCCATATTATTACTGCTTTGGATGATGATGAGGCAGGAAATGAGGGTGGTGGCCCTAGCGGAAGTTTTGCTACTCACTTGCAGTTCCTTGAAGAATTCTTTAAGCAGATATTACCAGACATCGATAAGGACGCGCTTGAGTACTTAAATTCACTTGTTGAAAGACTTTATTTGAATTTTGGAATCACAGCGGAGACTGATTTATCTGGTCTTACAGCTGATGATTATCCTATTTTTGATGATTTATATGATATTGTTCTTTCTGAGTTTGAGAGAACAAACAATGAATATTTGAGACAGCTTTTAAGATCGCTTGTTAACTACATTTCGAAGTTTTCTACTGGTGGACGTAATGCAAATATTTGGAATGGTCCATCTACAATTACAACTGATGAAAACTTCTCAGTATTTAACTTCCAGTCAATGCTTGCTAATAGAAATACAACAATTGCAAATGCGCAGATGCTTCTTGTTCTTAAGTATATTGATAATGAGATTATTAAGAATAGAGATTATAATCTTAAGTTTGGTTTGAAGCGTAAAATCGTTGTTGTTATTGATGAGGCACATGTATTTATCGATACAAAGTTCCCTGTTGCGCTTGACTTTATGTATCAGCTTGCTAAGCGTATTCGTAAGTATAATGGTATGCAAATTGTTATCACACAGAATATCAAGGACTTTGTTGGTAGTGAAGAAATTGCTAGAAAGTCAACTGCGATTATTAATGCATGTCAGTATAGTTTTGTTTTTGCTCTTGCGCCTAACGATATGAGCGACCTTTGCAAGCTCTATGAAAAGGCCGGTGGAATCAATGAGAGAGAGCAGGAAGATATCATGAATGCCCAGAGAGGACAGGTATTCACGATTATGAGTCCTAGCTCAAGGTCTTCATTTACTATTGAAGTTCCTAGCTCATTCGTGGATATGTTTGAAAATCCTAATTTCCAGAGTAATTACTTCTGGGGAGAAGAGGGAGCAGAGGTTTGGGAGGACTTTGTTGCATCTAGTCGAGAGGCACATGATGTTAACTATGAAGAGCGTAAAGCCATGGAAGCAGTTACTGTTACTAAGGAGGAGGTACCAACTGGTACAATTACCTTTAGTGAAATAAGTGTTGAAGAGGCTGAAGAACTTAATAATAAGGCTGATATGGATGATGATGTATCAGATGATTTAGCTGATGAAGCAAGTGATTTTGATGATACAGATAATGATGCAGATGATGCAAATAGCTTTGGTAGTATTCATTTCGAAGAAGTTGATGATTTTGATGATGTAGATTCTGAGGATGATGAAGAAGATTCTGAAGAAATTGAAGATAATGAAGATACTGAAGATATTGAAGAATCTGATGATTTCGACGACTTCGATGATAATTTCGATGAATATCTTGATAATACTCAGGATGAAGATGAAGACGAAGAATATGCACCACCTCTTGAGACTGACTTCTTTGAAGGTGAATATGATGAGGAAGAGTCAGCTGAAGAGACAAGGAAGAATGGCTTAGGCGATAGAAGAGAAAAGAAGATGTCTTCAGTTGATAAGTTGATTGCAGCTGAAGAGATTGTTAATCGTAGAGAATATGAATTAGCAATGGGACGCCCTAATATTAGCGCTCAGCCAGCATATTCTGAGCCACAAGAGAAAGTATCTTCCACAGCAAGCGGTAAGATGTATTCTCAAACTGAACTTAATGATGTTTTGAACCAGTTTAAGGAGACCATGCGTAAGGAAATGGAAGAAGAATTGGTTGAAAAGCTTAAGTGGGTTAGTCTTGGTGCTGGACTTAATGCTACAGCAGTTAGTGCAACTGACGCAGCAAGTGCACAAGCAGGTGGTGGTTCGGGAGCTGTTTCTAAGGCTGAAGATACCGATGAGGAAGAGAAGAAATCAAGAAGCTTTGAGGATTCTGAGTCAGATGAGGATGAGACATCACTTGACGATTATGATGATTTCGATGACTTTGATGATACAGACGAGG
>JAILNN010000213.1 GCA_024691565.1 Lachnospiraceae bacterium
GAGTAAATAATTTGTGGATTAGAGAATTGAGGGTTGATAATTGTCACTTATAGTTGGAATTCTAATACCATTGGTTGGAACTTCGCTGGGTTCTGCAATGGTATTTTTTATGAAAGATAAGATTAATAATATAATGGAGAAGATATTACTTGGCTTTGCGTCGGGAGTGATGATGGCGGCGGCTGTGTTTTCTCTGATTCTCCCTGCGATGGAGATGGCGGAAGATGATGGAATGGGTAAACTTTCTTTTCTTCCTGCTGCGATTGGTATTGCGCTTGGAATTGCTGCGCTTTTGATTGTTGATAACCTTGTTCCTCATCAGCATTTAAATTCTGATGAGCCTGAGGGACTGAAGGCACAGCTTAAGAAGACTACAATGCTTATACTTGCAGTTACTATTCATAACTTTCCAGAAGGAATGGCTGTTGGAGCGGTTTTTGCTGGCTTTCTGAGTGATAATGCAAAGATTACTTTTGCGGCTGCTCTAGCCTTATCGGTTGGTATTGCTATTCAAAATTTCCCTGAGGGCGCGATTATATCAATGCCACTTAAAAGTGAGGGTATGTCTAAGGGAAAGGCTTTTTTGTATGGAACATTATCGGGAGTTGTTGAACCTATCGGTGCTGTCTTGGTGATTTTTTTAGAAAGCCTTATGATTCCGATTTTACCATATTTACTTAGCTTTGCGGCAGGAGCGATGATTTATGTTATTGTTGAGGAATTGATTCCTGAAGCAAGCTCTGGAGAACATTCAAATGCTGCGACAATTGGTTTTTCTATTGGTTTTATTATAATGATGGTTTTAGATGTAGCTCTTTCATGATTGTGGAAGGGCTATTTTTTTTATAAATGCTTTATCTTTTCAAACTTGAAACTTTAGGTAATAAAGGTTATAATCATAATAATTTTTATAAAAGAAAACAGGAGGGTTTAAAATGAAATTTTTTGTAGACACAGCTGACGTTGAGGAAATTAGAAAAGCGAATGACATGGGAGTTATTTGTGGAGTTACAACTAATCCATCATTGATTGCTAAATCAGGACGTGATTTCAATGAGGTAATTAAGGAAATTACTGAAATTGTTGATGGTCCTATTAGTGGAGAAGTTAAGGCTACAACTCAGGACGCAGAGGGTATGATTGCGGAAGGAAGAGAAATTGCTAAGATTCACCCTAATATGGTTGTTAAGATTCCTATGACTGTTGAGGGACTTAAGGCTACTAAGGTTCTTGCTTCTGAGGGAGTTAAGGTTAATGTTACACTTATTTTTACAGCAAATCAGGCACTTCTTGCTGCTAGAGCTGGTGCAGCTTTCGTTTCACCATTCCTTGGACGTCTTGATGACATCTCACAGGCGGGAATTGATCTTATAAATACAATTACAGAAATCTTTAATAATTATCCAGAAATTAAGACAGAGATTATTGCAGCAAGTATCCGTAATCCTATTCATGTTACTGATTGTGCTCTTGCTGGTGCTGATATCGCTACAATTCCTTATAGCGTAATTGAGCAGATGACAAAGCATCCTCTTACTGATCAGGGAATTGATAAGTTTGTTAAGGATTATGAGGCTGTTTTTGGTAAATAATATAATATAAATTAAAAAAAATATATTAAATGAGGTAAAGAGATGGATATAAATAATTTAAAGAAAACAGCCAATGAAGTTCGTAAGGGAATTGTTACGGCTGTATATAACGCAAAATCTGGACATCCAGGCGGATCTTTGTCTAGTGCTGATATCATGACATATCTTTATTTTGAAGAGATGAATATTGATCCGGCAGACCCTAAGAAGGCTGATAGAGATAGATTTGTTTTATCTAAAGGACATTGCGCACCTGCGCTTTACTCAACTCTTGCAAATAGAGGATTCTTCCCGGTTAAGGATTTAGAGACACTTCGTCATACAGGTTCTTATCTTCAGGGACATCCTGATATGAAACATATTCCTGGAGTTGATATGTCTAGTGGTTCTCTTGGACAGGGAATCTCAGCTGCAGTAGGAATGGCTCTTGCTGCTAAGCTTAGTAATGCTGATTACAGAGTTTATACTCTTCTTGGTGATGGTGAGATTCAGGAAGGACAGGTTTGGGAGGCTTCAATGTTTGCTGCTGCAAAGAAGCTTGATAATCTTGTTGTTATCGTTGATAACAATGGTCTTCAGATTGATGGTAAGATTGAGGATGTCAATTCACCATATCCTATCGTTGATAAGTTTAAGGCATTTAATTTCAATGTTATTGAGATTGATGCTCATGACTTTAATCAGATTGATGATGCTTTCAAAAAGGCTAAGGAAACTAAGGGTGTTCCAACTGCCATTATTGCAAAGAGTATTAAAGGTAAGGGAGTTTCATTTATGGAAAACAGTGCTGGATGGCATGGAAAAGCTCCTAATGCTGAGGAATATGAGACTGCAATGGCTGATTTAAAGAAGATTGAAGAGTCTTTATAAAAAAATCAATTTTTAATATATTAGAGATAATAAGTGATAGAAAGGAAATAATATAATGGCAGATAAAATAGCTACCAGAGAAAGTTATGGTAATGCGTTGAAGGAGCTTGCTCTTGATTATCCTGATTTAGTTGTTCTTGATGCTGACCTTGCAGCTGCAACTAAGACAGGCATTTTCCAGAAAGCATATCCTGATAGACATATAGATTGTGGTATTGCAGAGTGCAATATGGTTGGTATCGCAGCTGGACTTGCTGCAGCAGGAAAGATTCCTTTTGTAAGTTCTTTTGCAATGTTTGCGGCTGGACGTGCTTTTGAGCAGGTTCGTAATTCAGTTGGATATCCACATTTGAACGTTAAGATTGGTGCGACACATGCAGGTATCAGTGTTGGTGAAGATGGTGCTTCTCATCAGTGTTGTGAGGATTTGGCTTTAATGAGAACTATTCCTGGAATGGTTGTTATGAATCCTTCTGATGACGTTGAAGCTAAGGCTGCAGTTAAGGCTGCGCTTGACCATGAAGGACCTGTTTATATTAGATTTGGTCGTCTTGCAGTTCCTGTTATTAACGATACTCCTGATTATAAGTTTGAAATTGGAAAGGGTGTTGTTCTTAAGGAAGGTAAGGATATTACTCTTATCGCTACTGGTTTAGAGGTTTCTGAGACATTAGAGGCTGCTAAGATGCTTGAAGCTGATGGAGTTAGTGCTAAGGTTATCAATATCCATACAATTAAGCCATTGGATGAGGATTTGGTTGTTAAGGCTGCACAGGAAACTGGTAAGGTTGTAACAATTGAAGAGCATTCTATTATTGGTGGTCTTGGAAGTGCAGTTTGTGATTGCCTTTCAGCTAAGGCTCCTACAAAGGTTCTTAAGATTGGTGTTGAGGATAGATTCGGTGAGTCTGGTCCTGCAGTAGAGCTTATTAAGAAGTATGGCTTAGATGCTGAGGGAATCTACAAGAAGATTAAAGCATTTATCTAATATTTAACTAAGGTGTGCTTAGTAAAATCTTTTATAGAGTTATGGCTTTTGTTTAGATTTGTTTAATGAATGTGTATTTTATTAGGAAATCGTTTGAATTCAGTGGCCGATTTATCGGTCACTGAATTTTGTGTTTTAGAGAGAAAGATTTTTTTAGGTTATGTAAACGAAGAATATGTGTTTTATGAAAGGATATGGACATGAATCACTTAATAAAGAATAATAATAGAATACTTATCAGATTTGTGTTCGTTTGTGGCTTATTTGCGCTTCTTGCGGGCGGTTTGAAGTTTTGTAAGAGTACAAATGTTGCTAAGGCAGCTAAGGCTAAGAATAAAAAAATATATTTAAATAAGACTAAGATTAAGGTTGTGGTTGGAAAGACTAAGTACCTTAAACTTGTTCATGCTAAAGGTAGTGTTAAATGGAAGAGCAGTAAAACAGAGGTTGCTGTTGTTAGTAAAAAGGGTGCTGTTAAAGGAAAGAAAAAGGGGAAATGTGTGATTAGTGCGCATTTCTATGGTAATATATATAAATGCAGGGTTTTTGTTAAGAAGAAGCCTAAGTCTGAGGATTTGACATCTGATGTTACAGGTAAGGATAAGGATGAAGAGACTAAAAGTGATGAAACTAAAACGACTACAGCTGCCGCAATTACACCGATTAGTGTGAATCCTAATGCGCTTAAGGAGATTCATACGGGTGAGGCTACTTGGTACGGTGATGATAATAATAATGGTTATAATAATGGATGTGCTGGGCTTACAAGTCTTATTCAATCTGAATGCATTGATGGTGATGTGACGAAGCCGCTTTATGTTTGTGCTTTGAGTGTACCTGATTTTCAGTCGGGACTTCAGGGTGCTTATATTCATGTGGTTGATAAGGATGGAGATGCACTTGATTGTATGGTTGTTGACCAGCTTGGTTCGAGTGCTGCTCAAGGTAATGTGGATTTAGATAGAAAGGCTTTTCCTGTGATTGAGCCGCTTTCTACTGGAAGGATGAATGTTAGTTGGAATATTACTGCATATCCTACTACTTTACCTATTCAATATATGTTTAAAGAGGGATCAACCCAGTACTGGGCGCAGATTCAGGTTAGAAATCATAGATATCCTATTGTTTCTCTTGAATATAAAAACAGTAATGAGGCTGATTCTAGTTATAAAACCCTTACAAAGGCTTACTATAACTACTATACGATGACTAATCCGGGTTCCGGTCCGTTTACTTTTAGGGTTACGGATATTTTGGGGCATGTTTTGACAGATACGGTTACATTGACTGCTGCAGGAACGGTAATTGATGGCGCTAAGAACTTCCCGGAATAGACTTAAAACATTATTTTTTCTTGATTTTTGCTATGTTATCGTTTAGAATATTAGAAGTTATTTATGGGAACTAATACGGAGGACAAATAAACATGAATGAAATTAACAAAACAGAATTTAAGAAGCAGGTAACCGATTATTTGAAGGTGCTTTCTAGAAAGAAAATTGAGGAAGCAAATGATCAGCAGATTTTCCAGGCAGTTTCATATGCTGTTAAGGATATCGTTGTTGATCAGTGGATGGCTACACATAAGAAAATCGAAGAAGACGATGCCAAGGTGGTTTATTATCTTTCGATGGAATTCCTTATGGGACGTGCTCTTGGTAACATGATTATCAACCTTTCTTCAAATAAGCAAATTAGGGAGGCTATTGAGGAACTTGGACTTGATTTGAATGTAATAGAGGATCAGGAACCTGATGCTGCTCTTGGAAATGGTGGTTTAGGAAGACTTGCAGCTTGTTTCCTTGACTCACTTTCTACTTTAGGATATCCAGCATATGGCTGTGGTATCAGATACAAATATGGTATGTTTAAGCAGGGTATTGAGAATGGATATCAGGTTGAGAAGCCTGACAACTGGCTTAAGTATGGAAATCCATTTGAGATTAAGCGTCCTGAATATGCTGTTGAGATTAAGTTTGGTGGCTATGTTAACGTTAGACGTGATGAGAATGGTCGTGACCGTTTCGTTCAGGAAGGTTATCAGTCAGTTCTTGCAGTTCCATATGATTTACCAATCGTAGGATACAATAATAACGTTGTTAATACTCTTAGAATCTGGGATGCTGAGGCAATTGATACCTTTAACCTTGATTCTTTTGATAAGGGTGATTATCAGAAGGCTGTTGAGCAGGAGAATCTTGCTAGAACAATTTGTGAGGTGCTTTATCCAAATGATAACCATATGGCTGGTAAAGAACTTCGTCTTAAACAGCAGTACTTCTTTGTTTCTGCAAGTGTTCAGAGAGCAGTTGCAAAATATATGGAAGATCATGATGATATCCATAAGATTTATGAGAAGGTTTGTTTCCAGATGAATGATACTCATCCAACTGTTACAGTTGCTGAGCTTATGCGTATCTTAATGGATGAATATGGTCTTGAGTGGGATGAGGCTTGGTATATCACAAACAAGACTTGTGCTTACACTAACCATACAATTATGTCAGAAGCGCTTGAAAAGTGGCCTTTAGAGCTTTTCTCAAGATTGCTTCCTAGAATTTATCAGATTATTGAAGAAATCAATAGAAGATTTATTATTAGAATTCAGCAGGAATATCCTGGTGATAACGAGAAGATTCGTAAGATGGCTATTATCTATGATGGACAGGTTAAGATGGCTCATCTTGCAATTTGCGCAAGCTTTTCTGTTAATGGTGTTGCTAGACTTCATACAGAGATTCTTAAGAAGCAGGAACTTAGAGATTTCTATTTGATGATGCCTGAGAAATTCAATAATAAGACAAATGGTATCACACAGAGACGTTTCCTTCTTCATGCAAATCCACTTCTTGCTGAATGGGTTACAAAGAGAGTTGGAGATGATTGGATTACTGATCTTTCTAAGATTGAAGGCGTTAAGGTTTATGCTGATGATGAACTTAGCCGCAAGGAATTCATGAATATTAAGTATCAGAATAAGGTTCGCCTTGCTGAATATATTAAGATTCATAATGGTGTTGAGGTTGATCCTCGTTCAATCTTCGATGTTCAGGTTAAGAGACTTCATGAATATAAGAGACAGCTTTTAAATATTCTTCATATCATGTATCTCTACAATGAGTTAAAGAAGAATCCTGATATGGATTTCTATCCACATACATATATCTTTGGTGCTAAGGCATCTGCTGGATATAGAAGAGCTAAGGCTATTATTAAGCTTATCAATAGTGTGGCTGATGTTGTTAATAACGATAAGTCAATCAAGGGTAAGATTAAGGTTGTATTTATTGAGAACTATAGAGTTTCAAATGCAGAGATTATCTTTGCTGCATCAGATGTTTCAGAGCAGATTTCTACAGCTAGTAAGGAGGCTTCTGGAACAGGTAACATGAAGTTTATGCTTAATGGTGCGCTTACTCTTGGAACAATGGACGGAGCTAATGTTGAAATCGTTGAGGAAGTAGGAGATGAGAATGCTTATATCTTCGGTCTTTCTTCTGATGAGGTTATTAACTTCGAAAATCACGGTGGATATAATCCAAGAGATATTTATAATATTGATTCAGATATTAGAGCAGTGCTTACACAGCTTATTGATGGTACATATTCACAGAATTATGATGAATTCCGTGAGCTTTATGATTCACTTCTTGATGGTGCTGGAAGTCGTCCAGACCAGTACTTCATCTTAAAGGACTTCCGCTCTTATGATGAGGCTAGAAGAAAGATTTCTGAGGCTTATCAGGATGAAGAGGCATGGGCTCGTTCAGCAATTATCAACGTTGCTAAGGCTGGTAAGTTCTCTTCAGACAGAACAATTCAGGAATATGTTGATGATATTTGGAAATTAGATCAGATTGAAGTTGAAGTGTAATGAGTGATATGAAAGATTATATGGTGAGAGGAACTGCGGCAAATGACGAACTTAGAGTCTTTGCCTGCACTTCTGCCGAACTCGTTGAGAAGGCTAGAAGCATTCATGATACGACGCCT
Organism: Lachnospiraceae bacterium; assembly: GCA_024691565.1. Taxonomy (GTDB): domain Bacteria; phylum Bacillota; class Clostridia; order Lachnospirales; family Lachnospiraceae; genus JAEEJA01. The sequence goes on from JAILNN010000213.1 coordinate 7,444, forward strand.
GTTGTTACGGCGGCTCTTGGAAGACTTCTTAGTGCCGCAACAATGATGGGAAGCATGATGAAGGGTGAGAAAGATGTCCTCACACTTAATTTAAATGGTGATGGCCCTGTGGGAGCGGTTTGCGTTACTGCTAATTCTAAGGGTGATGTTAAGGGATTTGTTAATAATCCTTATGTTGATATTCCTTTAAAACCTAATGGTAAACTTGATGTTTCAGGTGCCGTTGGTAAGGGATTTTTAAATGTTATTCGTGATACAGGAATGAAGGAGCCATATAACAGCAGTACTGAGCTTGTGAGTGGTGAAGTTGGAGATGATTTATCTTATTATTTCGCTGTTTCTGAGCAAACACCTTCTTCAGTTGGTGTTGGAGTGCTTGTTGATGTGGACAGAACAGTGCTTTGCGCTGGAGGCTTTATTGTTCAGGTTATGCCAGATGCCTCAGAGGAAACGATTTCTGGTCTCGAAAAGAATATCTCAAAGCTTTCCAGCGTTACAGATATGCTTAGAAAGGGACTTACTCCTGAAGAGGTTTTACAAGTTGTTCTTGAAGGTTTTGATGTTCAGATAATGGAGAAAAGACCTATATTTTTCGATTGCGATTGTAATCGTGAGAAGGTTGAAAGAGCAATTATTTCAGTTGGTTCTAAGGAACTTCAGAGCATGATTGATGAAGGAAAGCCTGTTGAAACTGAATGCAGATTTTGCAGGAAGAAATATGTTTTTGAGATTGATGATTTAAAGAAGATGCTTTAGATCAAATTTTAAAATTTAAGATTAGTAAATAAAAGGTAGGGCTTAATAGGCCCTACCTTTTTAAGTTTTTTTATGATTTAATTTACCTTTAGTTATTCTCATATACGATGTTTCCGCTACAGATTGTGTAGTGAATTTTTCCTGGTAAATCCCAATTTACGAATGGACTGTTTGAAGCTTTTGATTTAAAGTCTTTTACAGTTTCTGTTTCGTTTTCATTGAAGATTACGAGGTTTGCACAGGCATTTTCTGTTATGCTTCCTGGAACTAAGCCGTAGAACTCAGCTGGGGCAGTGCTCATACATTTGATTAACTGCATGAGTGTGATGTAGCCTGGCTCTACTAAAGATTTGATTCCTAAGCCGAGCGAGGTTTCAAGTCCTGTGATTCCGCTTGGCGCCTTCTCGAGTGGTTGATCCTTTTCTTCTGTAGAATGTGGTGCATGGTCGGTTACAATCATATCTATTGTTCCGTCTTGAATTCCTTCGATGATTTTTAATCTATCTTTTTCTGTTCTTACAGGCGGATTCATTCTTGCGTTTGTTCCATAGGTTAGGACAGCATCCTCTGTTAGAGTGAAGTGGTGAGGAGTTGCTTCTGCGTGAATGTTTGCACCAAGTTTTTTAAAGGTTCTTACAATTTCCACAGAAACTGCTGAACTTATGTGCTGTATGCAGACGTTGGCACCTGTGTGGAGAGCAAGAACACAGTCTCTTGCGACCATTATATCTTCAGCTGTTCTGCTTGCACCGCCGTAGTTAAGTTTCTTAGAAACCTTACCCATATTTACACCTGGTTTCTTGATGAAGAGTGGGTCCTCTTCGTGAAGGCTAATTGGGAGGTCTAATTCTTTTGCGTTTTCCATGGCCTGAAGAAGGATTTTCTCGTCCATTATTGGAAGTCCATCATCTGTGAAGCCTACAGCTCCTGAATCTGCGAGTTCTTCCATATCTACAAGTTCTTTTCCTTGCATTCCCTTGGTAACTGTCGCAGTTTGCATAATGTGAATTCCTGTTTTTTCACCTTTTTCGATGATATATCTTAGGGTTTCTACATTGTCAACTGGTGGCTTTGTGTTTGCCATACAGATTACGGTTGTGAAACCGCCTCTTGCAGCGGCTGCCGCGCCGGTTAGGATGTCTTCCTTATGAGTAAAACCTGGATCTCTAAAGTGAACATGAGCATCTACAAGACCAGGAGCTACGACATAGCCTTTTGCATCTATTATTTGGAGGTTTTCTAAATGTCCTCCATTGATATGATCAGCTACATGGATGATTTTGCTTCCATCGATAAGAATATCCAAGAGTTGATCGGTGTGTGTAACAGGGTCAACAACCCTGCCCCCTTTAATTAGAATCATATATTTACCTCTCTTATTTGTAATTTAGCTTAAATTATTTAAACAAAATGTATGAATTTAAGTATAATGTAAAATTATAAAAAAATAAAGGGAAAATGTGAAATAGAAAACTATGAAAATAGATTAAAATAAATGCAAATTTTACTTTGTATTATAGGCAAAAAATGGTAAAATGTAATGTATGATAAAAATAATTAATTCGGATAGATGGAGATAAGCGTATGAAGAAACTAAAAAAATTGCTAAAAGAAAGATGGTTTGCGTATTCCCTTGCAACTTGTCTTGCGGTTGCGTTTTATATGTTGCTGTCTAATTTGGGGAATATATTTAGTGTTGTTGGTCAGTTCTTTCATTTGGTGGCGCCTGTAATTTCGGGTGTTGTTATTGCATATATTATTAATCCACTTTGTAAATTATTTGATCAAAAGGTATTAGTTAAGATTAAAAATGAAAAGATTAGATATACACTTTCTGTTATTATTGCTATTTTGATTGTGCTTTTTCTTATTGGAATTCTATTGTTTACGCTTGTTCCACAGATTATAGCCAGTATTCAGCTTTTTGTTGAAAATCTTGATTCTTATGTTGAGACACTTCAGAGGCTACTTAAGCGCTTGAATTATCATGCGGCCCTTAGAAATATTAATATTTCCAGATTGACTCATATGAGTGATGATCTTTTGCAAGATGTTACAGATATGATTACTAACAATGTATCAAGTATTATTGGTGTCTCTGTTTCGGTTGGTAAATCAATCTTAAATATTCTTATTAGTTCAATTTTAGCTGTATACTTTTTGCTTGATAAAAAGAGGATGCAGGCTAGTGTCAGACGATTTTTTAAGCTGGTTTTATCTAGTGGTAAATATGATGCAGTTGCTGTTTTCTGGGGAAAATGCGATAAGATTCTTACAAATTATGTTGGTTGTAGTGTCTTAGACGGTATGTTTGTTGGTGGTGCAAATGCAATTTTCATGGCGATTTGTGGAATGCCATATATTCTAATTGTTTCACTTATTGTTGGTGTTACAAATTTAGCGCCTACATTTGGTCCTATTGTTGGTGGAGTTATTGGTGGATTTATCCTTCTTTTGGTAAATCCTTGGTATGCGCTTTGGTTTGTGGTTTTCACATTGATTTTGCAGACAATTGATGGTTATGTTGTTAAGCCTAAGTTCTTTGGAAGTACATTAGGTGTTCCAGGGGTTTGGATTTTGATTACAATCATTGTCGGTGGTAGATTATTTGGTGTCCTTGGTATCTTATGTGCCATTCCTTTTGCTGCTATTGTTGATTTTATTTATGATAGTATGGTAGAAAAACATGAACAGAGGGAAAGGAATAGGGAAAAACTTGGGCTTAAAAGACCTAAACTTTCCGATGTTTTGGAAGAAGAATTAGATGAAGAAGAACAAGAGGAACAAGAGGACAAATCTGAAGATAAGTCAGAAGATAAATCAGAAGGCAAGTCAAAGGGATAAGTCAGAAGATAATTCAATTTGAAACAGGTGAAGCTATGCGATATGTGAATATTTTTGATGAGATGGATCGTCTCAGAAAAGAAGTAGAAAAAAGTGAAGCATATATTGATGATAAGGTTGATAGGAATCGATTAGTTGAGAAGTTTGGTGATTTTAAGAGAATTTCTGATACGGTTGATGATTATGAAACAGAGATAGTAGAAGAAGCGGAGATGTCTGATGGTGATGCTTCTGGAGTGGAGACGACTGATTTTGATGCTTCTGCTGATTTTGATGAAAGTAAAACTCCTAAATATAAGGGGTTTGTAAATGATTATCAGTACTTTGATTTAAGGAAGATTTGTAGCGATTTTAGGATAACAAAAGAGGTCTTTGATAAGGCTGTAAATTATGTTGCTGATAGAAAAATTGTATTGAGAAATGTTAGTTCTGGTTATTATGAAAATCAATATAATCAAAAGAAGATGTTTTGTAAGGTTACAGGAGTTTATATTCACTATAAACATTTTTCTGATGAAATCGTGGTTATTGTAAATAAAGATTCAATTTTAGATATTTCCTGTTCGGTAGATATTAGTTGTAATTATACAAATAGTCAGTATAAATTCGGAAAAGCTTATTCGTATGGAAATGATAGACAGGTAGTTAATCCATGTATCCATACGATTGCGGTTGTGCTTTTGTTCTATGAGTATTTGAAAACTCACAGTATTGGAGATGAGACGGATTTAGCTGGAATGAGCTTTATTAATCTTCTTGAGTCTTATAGTTCAAGCTTTGATAATAGAGATGGAATTAGTGAATTAGGGGAGAACAGATGTATCGTTCTTAGTCCTAGAATTAAGTATGATAAAGAGTTTGTTTTAGATTTTAGAATTGGTAAGGAAAGACTTTTTATTTTGAAAAGCTTTTCTGAATTGATTAATGCGTATGATGAGAGAAAAGTTTATAGGCTTGGAAAGAATGATTATTTAGATTTTTCGAAGGAAAAATTTGATGATGAGTCCTATGAATATTTTAAGCTTATGCGCAATTACTATGAGGAGACTAGACAGAGATATATTTATAACGAGGAAATTGGTTTTGATGAGCGTCTCAGAATGAGAGATATTCCGTTGTTTGGAAGGTTTCTTGATGATTTTTATGATTTGGTTTGCGAGAAGGAAATTGATGGTGAGATAAAAAAGGATAATAAAAAGAAGACTGGAAAATTTAAGTTTGATAATAAAGATTTTAAGGCTGTAATTACACTTGATTCTAAGTATGATGAAGATAGATTTGTGGGTTTGGAATGTGAAATTAGCATGCCAGATTTCATGAAGGGTGTTGCTAATTTTTACTTTGTGGAAGACTTTTTATTTCATCGTGTTAGTAAGAAAAGAACAGTTGAACTTTTACCAATTACTGAGGTTTTGAATCATAATTCATATAGAAGTGTGAGTCATAGAACCATGATGATTGGTAGGAATCATTTGAGAGATTTTTATTATAAAATTCTTCCAAAACTTGGAAATGCTGTTACTATTGTTGAGAACCAAAGTGACGAGTTTTGGGATTATATGCCTCCAGAAGGAAATTACAAATTCTTCTTGGATACTAATGAGGATTTTATTCTTTGTGAAGCTATTGTCGATTATGAGGGGGAGGAATTTTACCTTAGGTTAGACGGTGGTGAAAAAGGCTCTGGAGGAAGCTTTAGAGACTTTAAGAAGGAACATAAGATTGTTGAATTGCTTAATAAATATTTCCATTACTATGATTCTGATAGGAGTGAATTTTTCTGTGATAGAAATGCAGATACCATTTATGAGATTTTAAGCTTTGGCTTGAATGAACTTATGGATGAGGGTGAAGTTAATGTCTCTAGTGCCTTTAGAGGATTAAAGATTAGGCATAAATGGGGTATTAATGTTGGAGTCTCAGTTGACAGCGAAATTATGACTGTTGATTTGATTTCGGATGAGATTCCTGAGGATGAGCTTCTTGATATTTTGAAATCATATCGCAAGAAGAAAAAGTATCATAAGCTTAAGAGTGGGGAATTGATTGACCTTCAGACAGATAGTGCTCAGAATTTGAATGAGCTTATGGAGGCTATGCATGTTTCTCTTAAAGATTTTGTTGCTGGTAAGATTCAGATTCCTGCATATAGGGCGCTTTACCTGAATAAGATGCTTGAGGAACATGATGAAATTGCTACTGAAAGAGATAAAACTTTTAAAACTCTTATTAAGAATTTTAAGACGGTTAATGATTCAGATTTCAATTTGCCGGATAGTCTTAATAAGATTATGAGGAAGTATCAGAGACATGGTTTTAGGTGGCTTATGACGCTTTCGACAGTTGGTTTTGGTGGAATTTTAGCTGATGAGATGGGACTTGGAAAGACACTTCAAACTATTTCTATGTTTTTATATGAAAAGGAAAGAGGTACTGAAGGAACTTCTCTTGTTGTTTGTCCTGCGTCGCTCGTTTACAACTGGGGAGAGGAACTTGAAAAATATGCACCTTCACTTAAAAAGGTTCTGATTACTGGATCAAAGGCTGAGAGAAAGAGATTGATTGATAGTATTTCAGATTATGATGTTTGTGTGACTTCATATGACCTTTTAAAGAGGGATATTGATTTATATGAAAAGCTTCACTTTAATTATCAAATTGTTGATGAGGCGCAATATATAAAGAATCCTAAGACTGATGCAGCTAAGGCTGTTAAGATTATTAATAGTGCTCATCGATTTGCTTTGACTGGTACTCCGATTGAGAATAAGCTTAGCGAACTTTGGAGTATTTTTGATTATTTGATGCCGGGATTTTTATATGGCTATGAGGAGTTTAGAAATGAGTTTGAAACCCCTATAATTAAGGGGAAGAGTGAAAATGCTTCTTTAAAACTTAAGAAGATGGTTTCTCCATTTATTTTGAGGCGCTTAAAGAAGGATATGCTTAAGGACTTGCCTGATAAGCTTACAGAGACAAGGCATACTAATTTTGAAAATGCTCAGAGAAAGCTCTATGATGCGTCAGTTGCACATATGAAGCTTACGCTTTCTAAATCTAGCGAAGAAGATTATAATAAGATGAAGTTGCAGATTTTATCAGAGCTTACGAGACTTAGGCAGATTTGTTGTGATCCTTCACTTTATGTTGAGGATTATAAGGGTGGTTCTGCTAAGAAGGAGCTCTTGATGGAGATGATTTCGGATGCTATTGAGGGCGGACATAAGATGCTTGTTTTCTCACAATTTACTTCGATGCTTTCGATTATCGAAAAGGAATTGGAGAAAAATGATATTAAGTATTATGTGATTACTGGTAGCACTCCGACAAAGGAGAGGCTTAGACTTGTTAATGAGTTTAATGAAAATGAGGTGCCTGTATTCTTGATTTCTCTTAAGGCGGGAGGAACTGGGCTTAACCTTGTTGGTGCTGATATCGTTATTCATTATGATCCTTGGTGGAATGTTGCGGTGCAGAATCAGGCGACAGACAGAACTCACCGAATTGGTCAGAAGAATGTTGTTACTGAGTATAAGCTGATTGTTAAGGGTACAATTGAGGAAAAGATTGTTAAGATGCAAGAGACTAAGAAAAACCTGGCGGATGAAATTCTTAAGGGAGAGGGCACTAGCCTTTCTTCTATGACAAAGGAAGAACTTTTGGAATTGCTTTCCTGATGGAATTGTTATAAAAATGGTTTTTGATGATAAAATGGGAGGATTTTAATTCATGAAGAAGAAAAATTTACTTAAGAAAAGGGGAGCGGGAATTTTGATGCCGATTTCTTCCCTGCCTTCACCTTATGGTATAGGTACACTTGGTAAGGCGGCATATGATTTTGTGGATAGTCTTGTTGAGGCTAAACAGACATATTGGCAGGTTTTGCCGGTTGGACCAACTAGTTATGGTGATAGTCCATATCAGTCTTTTTCAGCCTTTGCTGGAAATCCATATTTTATAGATTTGGATATTTTGATTGAAGAAGGTTTTCTTTCTAAAAGTGATGTTACTGGCTTGAATTGGGGTAGTGATGCTTCGAATGTGGATTATGCTGCAATTTTCAATGTGAGATTTGATGTGCTTAGAAAGGCCTATGAAGGTTTTTTAGCTAAGTGTAAGGTGAGAGAACTTGAAGATTTTGAGGACTTTAAAAAGAAGAATAAAAAGTGGCTTGATGACTATTCTCTCTATATGGCTCTTAAGTTTAAGAATGGTAATAGAGAGTGGCTTAGCTGGAGCGAGGATTTGAGATTTAGAAAGAAGAAGGCTCTTAAGAAAGCTAAGGAAGAGGTTGCGAGCGATATTGATTTTTGGAAGTTTTGCCAGTATGAGTTCTTTAAGCAATTTATGAAGCTTAAGAACTATGCAAATTCTAAGAAAATATTTATAATTGGTGATATTCCGCTTTATGTTGCTCTGGATTCAGCTGATGTTTGGGCAAATCCTAAGCTTTTTGATTTGGATGAAGAGAGAAGACCAAGACATGTTGCAGGAGTGCCACCAGATATCTTTTCTGCCGATGGACAGAGATGGGGTAATCCTATCTATGATTGGAAGAAGATGGAAGAAGATGGCTTTGATTGGTGGGGTAGAAGAATGAAGGCCATGAGTGCCCTCTATGACGTGATTAGAATTGACCACTTTATTGGTATTGTTAATTACTGGGCTGTTCCTGCTGAGAATGAGACGGCAATTGACGGCGAGTGGGTTAAAGGACCTGGTAGTAAGCTTACAGATGTTATAAAGAAATCTGTTGGAAAGTCTAAGATAATTGCTGAGGATTTGGGTGTTATCACACCACCTGTTAGAAACTTGATTAATGAATGCAAGTGGCCTGGAATGAAGATTCTTCAATTTGCTTTTGATTCTGATAGTAAGGGTGAGTACCTTCCTCAGAACTATAAGGATTGTAACTGGGTAGTTTATGGTGGAACACATGATAATAATACAAATATTGGTTACTTAAATGGGGTTTCTGAGAAGCAGTTGAAGAAGATTAAGAAGTTCCTTGGGCTAGATGAAGAAGCTACTGTTATCAAGGTTAATGATGAAATTATTAGACTTGGTTATATGAGTATCGCAAATACTGTAATTTACCAGGTGCAGGACCTTTTAAGATTAGATGAGAGTGCTAGAATTAATATGCCTTCGACAATCGGCACAAATTGGCGCTTTAGAATGGTAGATGAAAAATTACCAAAAAGAGTTGTGAAACAACTTAAGAGTTATGTTAAACTATATAATCGTTAGAAGAATATGATTTTTTTGAAATATATATCGAATTTAGGAGGAAAAACTTATGTTAAATGATGAGTGTATTTTTTGTAAGATTGTGAAGGGCGAGATTCCTTCAAATAAGATTTATGAAGATGATGATTTTATGGTAATGCTTGATATTGCGCCTGCTTCTAAGGGACATGCAGTTATTTTACCTAAGTATCATGCAGAGAATATTTTTACCTTGCCTGATGAGTATTTAGAGAAGGTTTTAAAGGTTGCTAGAAAGTGTAGTGCGGCTATGATGGAAGTTCTTAAGTGCGATGGAGTAAATGTGCTTCAGAACAATGGAGAGGCTGCTGGACAGACTGTTTTCCATTACCATATGCATCTGATTCCTAGATTCAATGGTGATAATGTTGGAATTTGCTGGAAACCAGGAACAGCTGATGGAAACGATGAACTTGCGGCTAAAATCAGAGAGGCAATTAAGTAAATAGTTTATAAGGGTATAAGTGGTTATTAATGGTTGACTTTATTAAAGATATTTATGAAAGAAATAACTTTCAAAATGCAATAGCAGGAAATTCTGGGGAAGTCCTTGTTTATGTTCGTAAAGAGTATTATGGAAATGATGTTATTGTTACTCTTAATGATAGAGCTCTTGGAAATATTACGTCGAACGTTATTTCGAAACTCGAGAGTGAGTTATCGAAGCTTTTTATGACGGCAAGACTTATGCAACCAGATCGTGAGTTTAATTTGATTTATGTTGTTATTACAAATGGTGCTTTTAATCCTTCTAATGTTTTTCTTAATGGTGAAAAGTATTTTGTGGTAGATCTTAATCGAAAAGAACTTAGGGTTTATGAAGAATATCCTCCTGTTTTTGATTTTGTAAGGCGTGATTTAGAAGATTATCTTTCTGGTAAAGATTTGATAAATCATTATGGGAATGAGGAATATGATGTTGATCAATATGTTGTTGATCAATATGGCAATAGAGTTGTTCCAAATAAATATTCTCGTAATGGTCAGAGAAATTCAGGGGAAAAATCTCCTGTAAAAGCTATAACTAAGAATTACAAGGTTACAGCGCTTCTTGTTTTAGCAAATGTTATTTGTTTTTTGGTTATGAGTTTTCAAATTGCTGCAACTGGAAATGAAGCTATTTATGAATATGGAGCATGCAATTGGGACAGAGTAATTAATTATCATGAGTATTACAGGCTTATAACTGCGATGTTTATTCATGCAGGTGCCGAACATATTTTTAATAATATGTTTTTGCTTATTATTATGGGTGTATACCTGGAGAAAATTGTTGGTGATTTATCATATACCATTATATATTTTGGTTCTGGTATAATTGCTGGCTTATCATCTGTTCTCTATAATATGCATATTGGCGAATATACATATAGCGTCGGTGCTTCGGGAGCGGTTTTTGGAGTTGTTGGAGCGTTTCTTTACCTTTTGGTGAGGTATAAGGGAAGGATTCAGGGTATTGGATTAAGACAGTTGATAATTCTTATTGCTGTAAATATTTATTCTGGATTTGTTAATCAAGGAATTGATAATGCAGCCCATATTGGTGGCGTAATTGGAGGTTTTGTGGTTTGTGCTATTGTTTGGGAACTGTATGCTAAGAAGAAATATGGATGGAAATAAAAAGGAAAGATTTTTGAAATTAGATACGGGAGATAGGTAATGATTAGATTTATTAGTGGTATTGTTGATTATATTGGTGAGCGAGAGGTTGTTATTGAAAATAACGGAATTGGTTATAGAATTCTCGTTCCGGATACGGTTTTAAATCGTATTTCTAAGACTGGAAGCGAAATTAAGCTCTACACTTATTTAAATGTGAGAGAGGATGCGATGCAGCTCTTTGGGTTCCTTAAGAGGGATGAGCTTGAGCTTTTTGAGATGCTAATTTCAGTTAGTGGACTTGGTCCTAAGGGTGGACTTGCGATGCTTTCAGCTCTTAGTGCTGATGATATTAGATTTGCAATTATCGCTGGAGATTCGAAGACAATTTCTAAGACTCCTGGAGTTGGTGCAAAGACTGCAGGTAAGATTGTTTTGGAACTTAAGGATAAGATTAGTGCCGAGGATGCGATTGAAAGTAGCTTTGGTGAGGATAGTGATAATGCGAACATTCCAAGTGGTGGTGATTCATCGAAGGCTGCTACAATTAGGAGTGAGGCGGTTCAGGCTTTGGAAGCGCTTGGATATAGTGCTACAGATGCTCTTAAGGCTGTTAGAGAGGTTGAAATCACAGATTCTACCACGACAGAAGAGGTTTTAAAGGCCTGCTTAAAGTTTATGTAGTTCGAGGTATTATTTAGGACTATGAATTAGAAAATAGGAAAGAGGATATATTTTGAAGAGAAGTATTACAACGGAATTTACTGAAGAGGATGCTGTTATTGAGCCTTCTCTAAGACCTCAGAGATTTGAGGATTATATTGGTCAGTCAAAGATAAAAGAAAATCTCAAAATTTATATTGAGGCAGCTAAGCAAAGGAATGAATCCATGGATCATATTTTGCTTTATGGACCTCCGGGACTTGGTAAAACTACGCTTGCAGGAATTGTTGCGAATGAGATGGGTGTTAATCTTAAGGTTACATCGGGACCTGCAATTGAGAAACCTGGAGAACTTGCTGCTATCTTAAATAATATTGGTGAAAATGATATTCTATTCGTTGATGAGATTCATCGCTTGAATCGACAGGTTGAAGAGGTTTTGTATCCGGCAATGGAAGATTTTGTTATTGATATTGTTATTGGTAAGGGTGCATCCGCCAGGTCGATTCGTCTTGATTTACCTAAGTTTACGCTTATTGGTGCTACAACTAGGGCGGGTATGCTTTCGGCACCGCTTCGTGATAGATTTGGAGTTGTTAGCAGGCTTGAGTACTATACTACTGATGAGCTTTCAGAAATAATTATGGGTTCAGCGAAGATTTTAAATGTGGAGATAGAGCCAGAGGGCGCAAGAGAACTTGCTAGACGTTCTAGAGGAACACCTAGACTTGCTAACAGGCTTCTTAAGAGAGTTAGAGACTTTGCACAGGTTAAGTATGATGGTGTGATTACAAAAGAGGTTACTGATTTTTCTCTTGACCTTTTAGAGGTTGATAAATTGGGACTCGATGCTATTGATAGAAAGATTATCGATACTATGATGAATACTTTTAGTGGTAAACCTGTTGGAATTGAGGCTCTTGCGATGGCTATTGGTGAGGATCCTGGAACAGTTGCTGAAGTTTACGAACCATATTTAGTTCAAATTGGGTTGATTCTTAGAACGAGAACGGGTAGAATTCTTTCTGATGAAGCATATAGGTTATATGGACTAAATAACTAGAACATATATTTTACATTTGTGTATTATTAATTTTTATATAAAACAGGAGGATTTAAAAAGATGAGTATTAAAATTGGTATTTTGGGTTATGGAAATCTTGGAAGAGGTGTTGAGAGTGCAATCAAGCAGTCTGATGATATGGAACTTGTTGCAGTATTTACACGTAGAGATCCATCAACACTTACAATTAACACACCAACTGCAAAGGTTTTGTCAGCTGATGATTTGGAGAACATGGAGAATGATATCGATGTTCTTATGATTTGCGGCGGAAGTGCAACTGATTTACCTGAGATGACTCCTAAGTATGCTGCTAAATACAATGTTATTGACAGCTTCGATACACATGCAAGAATTCCAGAGCATTTTGCAAATGTTGATAAGGCTGCAAAGGCTGCTAAGAAGATTGGTATTATTTCATGTGGATGGGATCCAGGAATGTTCTCAATTAACAGACTTTATTCTATGTCTATTCTACAGGATGGAAAGGATTACACATTCTGGGGTAAGGGAGTTAGCCAAGGTCATTCTGATGCTGTTAGAAGAATTGATGGTGTTAAGGATTGCCGTCAGTATACAATTCCTGTTGAGGAGTCTGTAAATTTGGTTAGAAGTGGTTCTAATCCAGAACTTACAACAAGACAGAAGCATACTAGAGAGTGCTTTGTTGTTGCTGAAGAAGGTGCTGATAAAGCAAAGATTGAGGAGGCAATTAAGACTATGCCTAACTATTTCTCAGATTATGATACAACAGTTCATTTTATTTCTGAGGAAGAGATGGCTAGAGACCATAGTGGACTTCCACATGGCGGTTCTGTTATCTACACAGGTAAGACTGGTGAGGGAAATAAGAATACTCATGTTATTGAATATAAGCTAACACTTGATTCAAATCCTGAATTTACAGGTGCTGTTCTCGTTGCATATGCAAGAGCTGCTTACAGAATGAATCAGGAAGGCACATCAGGAGCTAAGACAGTATTTGATATTGCTCCTGCATATTTATCACCATTGTCAGGTGAGGAAATCAGAGCTCATTACCTATAATTTTTGTTTTATGTAGAAGATTAGATTTTTGTAGGAGGAAGTTTATGAAATTTACAAAGATGCATGGCTGTGGAAATGACTATGTTTATGTGAGTCTTTTTGATGAAGAAGTACCTAATCCAGAAAAGACCTCGATTGAAGTTAGTGATAGGCATTTTGGAATTGGTTCGGATGGTTTGATTATGATTGGACCTTCAGATGTGGCTGATTTTAGGATGCATATGTATAATGCAGATGGTTCTCGCGGAAAGATGTGCGGAAACGGTATTCGTTGCGTTGCTAAGTTTGTCTATGATAAGAAGATGACTGATAAGGAAGTTATCACTGTTGAAACTGATGCGGGAATTAAAACTCTTGAATTGAATGTTAAAGATGGAGTTTGTGAGACGATTAAGGTTGATATGGGTGCTCCAATTCTTACACCTTCTGAAATTCCAGTTAAATTCGACGGAGAAAGAATGGTTGCCGAGAGCGTTGTTGTTGATGGAAAGAGTTATGAAATGACTGCAGTTTCTATGGGAAACCCTCATTGCATTATCTTTGTAGATGATGTTAAACCTCTTAACTTAATTCAGGATGGTCCTGCTTTTGAGAAGAATCCAATCTTCCCAGAGGGCGTTAATACCGAGTTTATTCATGTTATTAGCAGGAATGAGATTGACATGAGAGTTTGGGAGAGAGGTTCTGGAGAAACCTTTGCGTGTGGTACTGGTGCCTGTGCAAGCGTTGTTGCCTCAGTATTAAATGGTAAGTGCGATGAGAGTGTTAAGGTGCATTTGCTTGGTGGCGACTTAGATATTGTTTACGATAGAGATAAGAATACAGTGTTTATGACTGGTCCTGCTACAATCGTGTTTGAAGGCGAAATATAAGCATTTACAGGGTTTTTGAGATTTTACAATTGAATATTTATCTGAATAAATTTGTTTAAATTATGACAATTTTCTGAAAATTGACACATAATTACCCATTTTTATTCACAGAGAACACAAATCCCTCTTTTAGAATGTGGTTCATAAAGTTAATACAAAAAAACTTTATTTGAAACTATTTTGAAAATGCATTCTAAAGGAGGGATTTATTATGAGATTAAGAAAGTACGTTAAATTATTTATGGTTATGGGACTTGCAGTGACGTTGACATTTACTGGATGTTCAGGAATTTCCTCCAGTTCATCTGATAAATCAAGTACAAGTTCTTCTGAGTCTTCTGAGTCATCTGAGAAATCGGAAGATAAGAAGAGTGATTCAGAAAGTGAAACAGCTGATATTAGTGATTATGCTGGCGAGTCCGTTAATGGAGTTGTTCAGAGTGTTGATGGTGATACCATTACACTTAATGTTATGGACGGAATGGGCGGTCCTGGAGGAAATGGAGGCCCTGGAGGAAATGGTGGTCCGGGAGGAAGCTCTGATAGCGAAGATTCAAGTTCATCTGATAGTGGTGAAAAGCCTGATGGAGAAGCACCTGACGGAGAAGCACCAAGTGGTGAAAAGCCTGATGGTGAAGAGTCTGATAGTGATTCATCTGATTCAGACAGTTCTTCAGATGATAAGAAGGAAATGGGTGGTCCAGGAGGAAATGGCGGACCTGGCGGAAAGACTCTCACAATCACAGTTTCTGATGATACTGTAATTAAGGATTCTGAAGGAAATGAAATTACTGCTGATGACTTAGAAGAAAATACATTTGTTAGCATTACAGTTGATGATGATTCAAATGTGACGGAAATTACGATTTCCGACGGTCCCCGGCAAGATGAAGAATGATGGGATGAAGGGTGGCCCTAGCGACAATTCAAGTGATGGC
>JAILNN010000237.1 GCA_024691565.1 Lachnospiraceae bacterium
AGTTTGAAGCCATGAGCGTTAAGTCTTACCTTGATTGTTTTCTTAACTTTTCCTTTGTTGATATTCAAGGTTGTCCATTTCTTCTGGTCGTTGTACTTATACTGTGTTTGGAATGTGCTTCCCTGAACCTTCTTAAAGGTAATTACAAGATTTCCGCCACCTGTCTTAATTGTGAACTTTGGCTTCATTAACTTCTTACCTGGATTAGCTGTTACAGTATCTGAATCTGCACTATCATATTCAATCTTGTTTGTATCTAATGCATAAGCACAAACCTTGTATGAATATTTAGTATTCATTGATACCTTTTTGTCAGTGAATTTAAGCTTATCTCCACCTTCAATTATTTTATATTGTTTGAAATTCTTTCCGGTTGCTTTGAAGATTACATATCCCTCAGCATACTGATTCTTTTCCCATGAAAGATTAATTGCTGGAACATAATTAATTTTCTTTTTCTTTACAAACTTTGCTTTTGCCTTAAGTCCTGTAACAGTAGATTTACCGATGTTAATGTAGTTAAGAGCTGAGTTTGTTACTGCTGACCTTGTTACAGCTGATTTTGTTGTGGCTGATGTAGTTGTTACAGTAGTTGGAACAATTGTTGCTGTTGGTGCATATGTAACATATGGCGAATAAGTAGGTGATGGTGAAAGTGTTGTTACAGGTGTTGCAGTTGGAAGTGGCAAAATCTCAGCATTTGCCTGATTTGAGCCGTTTGCATATCCAACAACGACCATAACAAGAGTTAAAACCATCGACAAAATAGGCAGTATTTTTTTCTTCATAATAGTATCCCCCTTGAAAAAAATAATTAAATTTTTTAGTATATTTCTTGTGTCGAAACTGCATTAATCATACCATCATAAGTCAAAAGTTTCAAGGAGTTTTTCATATCTTGTTAAAACTAAAAATGGGTGCTATAATAAGTAGCGATTGTGCATTGATGACAGTGTATGATTGTGCATTGATTAGAGTGCATATTTAATGAAGACGATATTATGCGGAGGTATTTAAAATGATTGCAAAGAAGATGGTTGACTATGTTAAGGGAAGCTCAGTTATTAGAGCCATGTTTGAAGAAGGTAAGATTATGGCTGAAAAATATGGTGCTGAAAATGTTTATGATTTCAGCCTTGGAAATCCTAGTGTTGAGCCACCTGTTAAGGTTAAGGAAGCTATTAAAAATATTTTAGATAGCGAAAATCCTAATTTTGTTCATGGATATATGAATAACTCTGGTTATGAAAATGTTCGTGAAAAGATTGCTAACCATTTGAATAAAGAGTTTGGTACTAAACTTGGAGTTAAGAATATCTTGATGACTGTCGGCGCTGCTGGTGGTTTGAATGTTATTTTAAAGACTCTTATTGATCCTCAGGATGAAGTTCTTGTTTTTGCTCCTTATTTTGGTGAGTACAATAACTACATTGCAAATTATGATGGAGTTAGAGTTGTGGTTGCTCCTAATCCACCTTCTTTCCAGCCTAACCTTAAGGATATGGAGGAAAAGATTACTGCTAAAACTAAGGCTGTAATTATTAATAATCCTAACAATCCTACAGGTGTGGTTTATAAAAAAGAAATCATTGAAGAGATGGCTAAGATTCTTGAAAAGAAGGAAAAAGAATTTGGAACAAGCATTTATTTAATCGCTGATGAGCCATATCGTGAACTTGCTTTTGATGGAGCTGTAGTTCCTTATCTTACAAATCATTATCATAATACCATCGTTGGATATTCATATAGTAAATCTCTTTCACTTCCTGGTGAAAGAATTGGTTACCTCGTTATTCCTGATGAGGTTGATGACGCTGAAAATGTTCAGCAGGCAGCTAATATTGCAAACAGAATTTTAGGATTCGTTAATGCTCCTTCACTTATGCAGCTTGCAGTTGCTGAGTGTGTTGAGGAGAAGACAAATGTTGATGCATATGATGCAAACAGAAAACTTCTCTATGAGGGACTTACAGAGCTTGGATTTGAGTGTGTTAAGCCTGAGGGTGCTTTCTATCTTTGGATGAAGGCTTGCGAAGAGGATGATAAGGCATTTGTCGCTAAGGCTAAAGAGTTTAATCTCTTACTTGTTCCTGGTTCTTCATTTGCTGGTCCTGGATATGTTAGAATTGCTTACTGCGTTTCAAACGATATGATTAAGAGAAGTCTTGCTGCATTTAAGAAGCTTGCTGAGGCTTATAATCTTAAATAAAGAGGATGATAATATGAGTATTTTAGATAAAAATCTTAGGTCGATTGACCCTTATGTTCCGGGAGATCAGCCTAAGCTTTCGGATATGATTAAGCTTAATACTAATGAGAATCCTTATCCGCCAGCACCTAAGGTTAGGGAGGCACTCGATAGTTTTGAAGAGGATAAGCTTAGATTATATCCAGACCCTAATTCGACAGAACTTGTTTCTGAGATTGCGAAGACCTATGGTGTTAAGGAAAATCAGGTTTTTGTTGGAGTTGGTTCTGATGATGTTTTAGCATGTTGCTTTATGACCTTCTTTAATTCAGGAAGGCCTGTTATCTTCCCTAGAATCACATATTCATTTTATGTGGTTTGGGCGGCTCTTTTCAAGGTGCCATATGAGACCTTTGAATTGAATCCTGATTTTACAGTTAATATCGAGGATTTTAAGAAGGAAAATGGAGGAGTGATTATTGCTAATCCTAATGCTCCTACATCTGTGGCTCTTTCTGTTGATGAACTTGAGGAAATTGTTCAGGCGAATGAAGACAGGGTTGTTATTATTGATGAGGCATATGTTGATTTTGCTAAGGATTCAGCACTTCGATTAGTGGATAAATATAAAAATGTCGTTGTGGTTCAGACATTTTCTAAGTCGCGTTCAATGGCCGGAATGAGAATTGGTTATGCTATTGGAGATGAGTATTTAATTAAGGCTTTGAATGATGTTAGATATTCATTTAACAGTTATCCAATGACTCGTCTTTCGACAACAGTTGGTGTTGAGGCTTTGAAGGATAAGGCATATTTTGAAGAAAATATTGCTAAGATAGTTAAAACCAGAGCTTGGACAGAAGAGCAACTTAAGGCTCTTGGCTTCTCGTTCCCTGAGTCTTCAGCTAACTTTATTTTTGCGACACATGAAAGTGTTAAGGCCTCTGAGATTTATGAAAAGCTAAAAGAAAAGCACATTTTTGTTAGATATTTTAGCACAGAGGGTATCGATAATTATCTTAGAATTACTGTTGGAACTGATGATGAGATGAAGAGATTTATTGAAGCATTGAAGGAAATTCTTGGATAAAAATTGAGAATTAGGAGTTTTATATGAGGTTTATATTAATTGTTTTATTTTTGATAATTTACTTTATCTTTAGTATTCCTATGTGGCTTATTGGTTTTTTGATTGGGCTTACAGATAAGGATGCTAAGCATAGATTTGCGCAGCCATTCGTAAATTTCGGTTTCAGAGGAATACTTTTTATTGGTGGAGTTAAGGTTATTGTTAAGGGTAAGGAAAATCAACCTGACAGGCCTGCACTCTATACCTTTAATCATAGAGGATTTTTCGACATTATCATTGGATATGTCACATCTCCTCCGCTTACACTTTTTGTTGCTAAGAAGGAGCTTGAGCATATTCCACTCATTTCAAGATGGATGAGATATATGCATTGCCTTTTCTTAGACAGAGAGGATCCTAGAAAGGGTCTTGAGACGATTAATCAGGGCGTTGAGTTGTTGAAGAGTGGCCATAATGTCTATGTTGCGCCAGAGGGTACAAGAAACGATACAGATGATATGCTTGAGTTTCATGAGGCAACATTTAGACTTGCGATTAAGTCTAAGTCACCAATTGTTCCGGTGGCAATAAATAATACAGCGGCTGTTTTTGAGGATCATCTTCCTTGGGTTAAGAGCCATACAGTTTGCATTGAGTATCTAGAGCCGATTTATCTTGATGATATGTCAAGAGCAGATCAGAAGCATATTGGTGCGACTGTGAGAGATATTATTCAGAAAAAGGTTTATGAAAATCAGAGCCTTGTGAAATAGTTTAACCACCGTAGATTCTATCTACGATGATTTATAAAAAAAGAATTAGAAATGAGGAATATTTTAATGGTTAGTATGTGTTTACCTTTATTAGCAATGAGCAAATTGTCAATTGTTGCAATTATTGCTGTTGTGGTTGTTGTGGCATCAATGATTGCGTTGTCAATTTATGGAAAGAAGCTTCAGAAGCAGCAGGAAGAGTCTAGAGAACAGCTTGAAGCTGCTAAGCAGAGCGTGAAAATTCTTGTTATCGATAAGAAAAGGATGAAGATCAAGGATGCTGGACTTCCTGCAATGGTTCTTGATAAGATGCCTAAGAGATACAGAAATCAGAAGCTTCCAATTGTTAAGGCTAAGATTGGACCACAGATTATGTCTCTTATTTGTGAGGAAAAGATTTTTGATTTAATTCCTGTTAAGAAAGAAGTTAGAGCTAGCATCAGTGGTATTTATATTTTAGAGGTTAAAGGAATTAGAGATAGCCTTGAAGCTAAAGGTAAGAAGCTTTCTATGAAGGAAAAGATTCAGAAAAAAGCATCAGACCTTACAAATGACCTTACAAAATCTAAGGATAGTTCAAAGTCAGATTCTAAGGCTGATTCTAAATCAAAGAAAAAGAAGTAAAGCATCATAAGGGTTTTAGGTGACTATATGTCAGATAGAAAATTTGATTTTAGAGATTTAGATATTAATAGAAATAATGAAGATGAGATGGTCGATGAGATTGAGAGAAATCTCAGGAGGACCTATGGTTCTGAGTATGATGAGGGTTACAATGGTTCTAGCTCTTCTGGTTCTACTAAGGATTTAAGTAATACACAGAGAAGAGTTAGGTCTGGTTCTAGTTCAGGAAGAAGAACATCTTCGTCTGGAAGTAGTTCTGGTAGGAGGACATCTTCATCTGGAAGTAGTTCGAGAAGTGGTTCATCTAGCGGTTCTAGAAGCTCATCTAGCAGTTCAAGGAGGTCTTCTGGATCTTCAAGTAGTTCGAGGAGTTCATCTGGAAGTTCTAGCAGTCGTTCATCGGCTAAGAAGACATCTGGAAGTTCTTCATCTAGCGCAAAGCGTTCAACGTCTGCTGCTAAGAAGAAAAAGGCTACTAAGGGAAGAAGATATTCTGGAGTTAACCGCGCTAATACTGAGAGCACAAACACAAAGGGTACAAAGAGCAGGGGTTCTAAGCGTTCTAAGAAGGCAAAGAATCCTAAGAAAAAGAAGATTTTATTATTCATAAAGATTTTCTTTTTCTTGATTCTCTTCGTTGTTATGATGGCTCTTGTCGTGTTCTATTTTAAATACGGCGGAACCATTATGAAGTGGAAGAAGGAAGCAAAGGCTATTGTTAATGCTTCTAGCGCAGATACCTTTAAAACTTCGCTTACGTCGGTGATTTACGACAGCAAGGGTAAGCCACTCGCTGAACTTAAGGGCGATAAGGATACATATTATCTTGAGTATAAGGATATTCCTGAAGCTGTTGTTGATGCCTTTGTTGATGTCGAGGATCAGGACTTCTATAAACATAAGGGTTATGATTTGAAGGCTATCACGAGCGCGAGTATTCAGCTTGTTAGAAGTAAGATTCTTCATCAGGGTATTGAACGTGGTGGTAGTACAATTACTCAGCAGCTTTGTAAGTTGACCTTCCTCTCTTCAGAGCAGAGTCTTGAGCGTAAGCTTAGAGAAATCTTTATTTCTACTGAGATGGAGAAGAAGTATACTAAAGAGGAAATCTTAGAGTTTTATATAAATAATGTTTATTTCGCAAATGGTTATTATGGAATTGAGGCGGCTGCCAGAGGATACTTCTCTAAGGGAGCTTCAGAGCTTACTTTAGGCGAGACTGCCTTCTTATGCGCAATTCCTAATGGTCCAAGTAAGTACGATCCGATTGAGAATTATGAAAACACCAAGGTTCGTCAGAAGCTTATTTTGAGCGAGATGCTTGACCAGAAGGATATTGATGATAGCGAATTTAACAATGCAATGCAGGAGAGTATTGAACTTAAGCTTGCGAAGGAATTGAAGGTTCAGAACTATATGACAACCTATGCAATTTACTGCGCTACCAGACAGCTTATGAAGGCTAATGGATTTAAGTTTAAGTATTCATTCTCTTCGGATAAGGCGAGAGAGAAGTATGAAGATTCATATGCAGAGATGTATGATCAGTGTCATTCTTCACTCTATACTGAGGGTTATAAGATTTACACGACCTTAGATAAAAAGATTCAGAAGAAGCTCCAGAAGTCGGTGGATGATCAGCTTGCATCATTTACTGAGAAGAAGGATAAGATTTATACCTTCCAGGGAGCGGCTACATGTATTAACAATGAGACTGGAAAGGTTGTTGCGGTTGTTGGTGGTAGGTCACAGAAGAACTTCGAAGGATATACACTTAACAGAGCTTACCAGAGCCCAAGACAGCCAGGTTCATGCTTTAAGCCAATCGCGGTTTATACACCAGCATTTGAGGGTGACTATACTCCTGAGTCTTATGTGGATGATACTTATTTTGAGGGTGGCCCTAAGAATGCGGATGGAAGCTATGCTGGAAAGATTCCAGTTAGAACAGCTGTTGAGAAGTCTAAGAATGTTATTGCCTGGAAACTTTTCGAGGAGATTACACCTGAGGTTGGACTTTCATATATCTTGAATATGAATTTTGCTCATATTGTTGAAAGTGATTTCTATCCTGCAGCGGCTCTTGGTGGATTGACAAACGGTGCTACCACAACTGAGATGGCTTCTGCTTATGCAACTCTTGCAAATAGCGGTACATTTACGGACCCTACATGTATCGACAGAGTTTTGAATTCTAGTGATGAAGTTGTTATTTCGAAGGCGGCTACGGTTGATCAGAAGAGAGTTTATTCTGAAAATGCAGCTAATATGATGAGTGATGTTTTGAAGGGTGTTCTTATTAGAGGTACAGCAGCTGGACATTCGATTCCAAACATGGATTCAGCAGGTAAGACAGGAACAACCAGTGATTATAAGGATGGTTGGTTCTGTGGATATACACCTTACTACAGTACAGCAGTTTGGGTTGGTTATGATCAGCCGATTTCACTTGCGGGACTTACAGGTGCTAGTTATCCGTTGAATATTTGGTATTCGTTCATGACTGATGTTAACGCTGGTTTACAGTCAAAGACCTTCCCTGGATACACTAATTCAAGCGGTCAGACTGTTAGTACAACAGCATCGCCTTCTCCTAGTCAGAGTGCAGCTCCTGGTGAGATTTCAGAAACTGAGGAGGATGCAAACACTAAGGCGACAGCGGCTCCTGTTGATAATGGAACAACGACTGATACGACGAATAACACTCAGACAACGACTGATAATGCTCAGACTACTGAGAATCAGACAACGACTAACAATACTAACAATACAAATAATACTACTACAAATAATAATACAACTACGACGAACAATAATACTAATAACTCAGGTACAACAGAGAATACTCAGAATAATCAAACGACTGAGTCGACTGAGATTGTAACTGAGGAAACAAATGAAAGCGTGAATTAAAATAGAAGCAACTAGGTCTTAAAGATCTAGTTGCTTTTGTTTTGGTGCCCTTTTGCGGCGAATGTTCACTTGATTAATGTGCCTTTGTAGAGCTTTTAATCGATATTATTTATGGTCGAATAAGTTTTGGTCGAAGCTTGAAATTGTTTTCTTGTGACGACGCTTATTCTTTCTTGAGTTCATATTTGGTGGTAATGAACTTGTTGTGTTTGATTTTGATGAATTATCTGAATTTCCATCAGAAACGACTGTCCAGGAGTAGCGGCGATTCTTTTTGAAGAGGCGCTTTGCTCTGTCATTTACCATTCCATATGGAGAGGATTTTCTCGCTGCCATAGTGTGCTTCTTTGATCCGAAATTCAATTTACTTGATGATTCGGATTTATGCTGGGCTGCTGCATTCTTTGAAGAATCGCTTCCCTTCTTTCCTTTTCCACCAAAGGTTGGTCCTGCAAATTCGCTTCCACCTACACTTGAGTTTGATTGAGAGGATGAATGTTTTCTTCGTTTTCCTGAGAAACTTAAGAAGCCAGAACCCTCTTCACTCTTTTCGCTCTTTTTATCTTGCTTTGCAAATCGACCACTTCCGGTTGTTCGCTTTATTTCCTTTCTTCTGAGGAAGAGAAGATAGAGAAGAACGATTACTAATAGACCAATTATTATGAATATTGTTTTTGTTTTTAAAAAGTTTACAACATTTGTAAAAAAGGTAGTTGCTTTAAAACGAAATTTGTTTTTGAAATTCTTAGTAGCAACTATTGCTTTAGAGCTTTTTTTTTGAGTTCCGTCGGATACACCTGGTAAAAGCGAGGTTTTTGAGGCCTTCGATGCATCGTAAATTATGTCTGCACTACCTGCGGTTTTTGAACCATAGGTAAATACCACGTGACCTATTACGTTTTCACCAGGCTTTAACTCTGAGAGTTTAGTGTATGTAATGTTCTTTTTTACCTTTGAAAGTGGAGTTCCTTTTGGAAGTACCACAGCCGCATCATTTGATAGTTTGAGCGGTGAATCACTTCCGAAGTAGTTTGTGAAATTTGAAAACATTGTATCGTCTAAGATTGTTGATGCATCATTTAAAGACTCTACTGTATACTTTTCAAAACCATAGTTTAAAAGTGTTATTGTATCTGAATACTCGTTTGGAACACCTGATTCTGGGTTTGTTGAATCGAGAACAACACAGATAAGTTGCATACCGCCTTTTTCTGCATAGGTTACAAGTGTGTTTCCTGCTTTACTTGTGTAACCTGTTTTTCCACCGATACAGTATTTGTATTCATACTGTGGACTTGTGTATCCACTAAGCATGCAGTGGTGGTTTGTTAAGGTACGCTTCTTATTTTTGTTGGTCTTCTTCATTACATAGGTCTTAGTCGATGTGACCTTTCTGAAGGTTGGATTCTGCATTGCTGCACGAGCGATTGTTGCCATGTCGTAGGCACTTGTGTAGTGCTTACTATCATGAAGACCGCTGGCATTTGCGAAATGAGAATTCTTAAGACCTAGATCCTTAACAGTCTGATTCATAAGGTCTACAAAGTTTTTAAGGGAACCTGAAACATGTTCTCCAACTCCGTAGCAGACCTCATTTGCTGAGGCAAGCATCATTCCATATAAACAATCCTTGAGTGAGATTTCTTCGCCTTGAACAGTGAATGGCCAAAGTCTTGAAGTATCCCAGCCTACGCTGTTTACGGCCTTCTTACTGAATGTTACGGTTTCATCAAGTGAACAATTTTCACAAGCAAGATAGGTTGTAAGGATTTTTGTGATACTTGCAGGATATTTTCTTTTATGAATATTTTTTGAGTAAAGCACAGTTCCGGTTGAAAGCTCCATTAAAATTGCGCAATCAGCACGTATTGAACCTTTGCTCGGCTCCGAAACCACCCTTTTTGTTGAATTATTTGATTTTTTAGCTGCTGAAGCATGTTCTGTTATAAGCGAGAAGTTGCTTATTAAGAGCGAAAAAATCATTATTAGTAAAAAAAATGCCCTTGATAATGGGCGAATATATTTTTTCATGTGAACTCCGTAATTCTAAATAAAAATGTTAAATGCAATTCAAATTACAAGTAAAACCATATAAATAATACTCCCAGTAGGAATCGAACCTACAACTGCCCCTTAGGAGGGGGCTGTTATATCCATTTAACTATGAGAGCACGATATGGTTTTATGTGAAAAAATCAGGCTCAAAAAAAGCCACAAACCACTAGACATTCTAGCATAGAGGCATAAATACGTCAAGGTATGAAAAATAAGGAAAAAAATAATTTTAGGGTGGTACATAAATTGAGTTTATGTTATCATTGAAGGTGGTTTTTTATATATTTTGATAAATAAGGGGATTTAAATGGATAATAATAACAACAACGATGGATACGAAGAAATTTGTAGCGTATGTCATAGGAGAGAAAGCGAAGTTGGCAAGATGGTTCACATGCCACCAGGGATTTGCATATGTCCTGATTGCATGCAGAATGCAATTAATATGATTGGCAAAATGGATAATATTCCTGGGTTAGATAACATTCCTAATATGGATTTTATCATGAATTCGAAGGATTTAGAAAAGGTCATGAAGCAGATGACGGGGCAG
>JAILNN010000225.1 GCA_024691565.1 Lachnospiraceae bacterium
GGATCTTCAGAAGAACAGATAGAGGAAAGCCAGAAAGCAGTAGCACATCTTGATGCGATTATTGGAGATCCAGATAGATTAAAAGCGGTTGCTAAGGATTTCGTAGCTCATTACGAAAAGAGAGTGGAAGAAGGAGCTACAGTTGCAGGTAAGGCGATGTTTGTTTGTGCAAACAGACTTATTGCGTATGCATTCTATTTAAACCTTATGGAACTTCGTCCTGAGTGGAAGGAAAAGAGAAAAGCCCCTGAGGGAGTAGAACTTACAGAAAAAGATGAGGATGAGCTTAAGCCTATAGAAAAGGTAAAGCTTGTCATGACCAGAAATAAAGATGATGAAAAAGAACTCTATGATATGCTCGGCACAAAGGAAGATCGTAAAGAGCTTGATAGACAGTTCAAAAACGTAAAGTCAAACTTTAAGATTGCAATCGTAGTAGATATGTGGCTTACGGGATTTGATGTGCCATGTCTTGATACGATTTACATTGATAAGCCTATCCAGCAACATACACTTATCCAGACTATTTCTAGAGTAAACCGTGTATATGAAGGTAAGGATAGAGGCTTAATTGTTGATTACATCGGTATCAAGAAGAACATGAATATTGCACTTCGTAAGTATACCAACTTTGAGAAGCAGGAGTTCGATAATATAGAGCAGGCTGTAACTATAGTACTTGATGAGATTGACGTACTTGATAGTATGTTCTGCAACTTTAACTCAGATGATTTTTATAATGGAGATCCTTTACAACAGCTTAATTGCCTAAACAGGGCTGTCGAGTATGTTCAGCAGACAGAGGAATTAGAACTTCGATTCATGTCGGCAGTTAGAAGAATGAAGAAAGCCTTCAATTTGTGTAGTGCCAGTGAAACCTTTACCGACAAGGATATTGATAAGATTCATTTTTACCAGGCTGTTAGATCTGTCCTTTACAAACTAACAAAGGGTGAAGCACCAGATACAGAGCAGATGAACATGAAGGTTAGAAAGCTTCTTGAAGGTGCTATTCAGTCTGACGGAATTGAGGAACTTTTTGAAACCGGAAAGCATATAGATTTTGATATCTTTAGCGATGAGTATATGGCTCGAATTGAGAAAATCAATCTGCCTAATACTAAGATAAAAGCATTACAGCGACTGTTATCTTATGCAATTATGGAGTTCCAAAGAGTAAATAAGATTAAGAGTATTGAGTTTGCAGAGCGAATGAAGGCTGTTGTTGATACTTACAATAACAGACGTAAAGACGAAGCTTTTGCAAATGAGGTTCTTGATGATGTCGCTAATCAGTTGGCGGATTTGATTCACGAACTTAAGCAGGAGAAAAACTCATTTAAAAAAATGGGTATTGATTATGAAGAGAAAGCCTTTTTTGACATTCTTCTAGCAGTCTCAAAGAAGTATGAGTTTGAGTATCCTGAGGACAAGATGATTGAATTATCTAAGGAAATCAAAATTGTTGTTGAGGATAAAGCTAAATATCCGGACTTCTCTACAAGAGAAGATATAAAGGCAAATCTTCAAGTGGACTTGATTCTCTTGCTTGATAAGTATGATTATCCTCCGGTTACAATCGATGACGTGTACAAAGAGGTATTAGAACAGGCGGAAAATTTTAAGAAGTACCAAGGATAATTAAACTGAAAAAGAATAATTGGGGACAAACATAGCAAAAGTAAAAAAAGAGAATAAAACAGAATTTATAAAAGTAATATATTTTGATGAGGAAGCAGCACAGGATTATTTGGATATTTTTAATGGTGGAAGAAAGGAAACCGTTGATACCAAAACTGATGATGATTTACTGACAGAGAGTGGTTCTAACGATGGTAAAGAAAGATCCACAGATTTTTATTATGTTCTTAAGGTGGAGATAGTAAGCTGCACTGAGCCGAAGATTAGCTGCAATAATAGTGATTTGAATGGCGTGAATGGAAATGATACATTCAGTCCACATTCACCTAAGGTTGTAACGGAGAAATGGCTGTCAGGTAGTTAAGAGTACAGGGAGGTAATTAAAAAATCTTATGAGGTGCATTGAAAAAATCGACAATAAAAGAAGCAGCAAAAGGGGATAGTTATGGGTCAGATATTTGACAAAAAGAATGCAATACTAATTAGGGTTAACGAGTCAGATCTTGCTTCTTTTTTAGTTGATTCAGATATTAATGATTCTGGGGACTATGAATGGCAAATTAAGGAATTGGCTGAGGCAATCATAAATGTTGTTCCAGAGTATGTGTTTGCAAACCATATGGGTGGAAGTGTTCAGCAAACAGATATGGTTGAAGCTTTAAGAGATTCTGCAAAGGCAATATATAAAGTCAAAGAATATGATCTTATGAGACGTTATTGTGTTGAAAAGGATCAATCTGCAATAGCGGAATTGCAAAAAGGTGGATATAAGAATAGAGGCGAGTTTGGTGAGTTGTTATTGCATTTATTACTTCGTGAATATAAGGGAACTATACCTCTAATCTCAAAAGTGTATTTTAAAGATTCACCAGGAGTACCAGCACATGGGTTTGACGCTGTACATGTTACGCCTGATAAACAGATATTATGGCTGGGTGAAAGTAAGCTATATGGAGATGCAAAAGGTGGATTAAAGGAACTTTTAAAAGATTTGGATAAACATTTTAAGAAAGATTATCTTAATGAACAGTTTTCGATAATTAAAAAGAATCTAGAAAACCATTCTATTCCGCAAAGAGATGAGTGGGTTGACAGACTCTCAAAGTGTAACAAGCTATCGGATAAAATAAAGATGATTAATATACCTATGTTATGTGTATATCCAGATGATATTTATAATAAATTTGCGGATACAGCAGATTCACAAGCATTTACTTATCACGAGAAGACAATAAGAGATTTGAAAAAGTATTTTGATAATAATAACAATCATCCGCTTAAAAGTAAGCTAAATGTGATTCTGTTTATGTTCCCAATAAAAGACAAAATGGAATTCGTCACGGAACTACATAAGAGACTGTGGCACATGCAAAATTTATAGAGTTGGGAGTCATATATGAATATCGTAAATACGTTAGAAGATATAACAGGCGCAATTTCATATGACCAAAGTTTTGAAATGGCCATGCAATGCTCAAAATTAATTGAATCAAGGGAATATGAAAATATAAAACTTGGAAGAGAACTAATAATTTGGATTTTAAATAGATATGATGACATTCCGCAAGAAACAAAACCTATTTGGAATGATCTTATAGAATCAGCAGGATTTTATCCATATATCAATAACATAAGAAAAGAATCGGATATTCTTGCGAGTTCACTAGCTGATAAGATAAGAATTGCATCATTTGAGTCGGACTATTTGGATAAATCACTTCATGTTGAACAGAAAGTCATTTCGAAAAAGCTATTTGAAGGAAAGAATTTAGTTGTAAGTGCACCTACAAGTTTTGGAAAGAGCCTTTTGATTGAGGAAATTGTTGCTTCAAGAAAGTACAAAAATGTTGTTATTATTCAGCCTACATTAGCATTACTCGATGAGACAAGAATAAAGCTAAAAAAATACAGTGATTACTATAAAATAATAGTTAGGACAGCTCAAAATATAGCTGATAATGATAAAGGAAATCTATTCTTACTAACAGCGGAAAGAGTTATGGAGTATGCTGGATTACCACAAATAGATTTCTTAATCATAGATGAATTCTATAAGTTAAGCTTGCGTCGTGCAGATGACAGAGCAGATGTCTTGAATAATGCATTTTTGAAAGTATTAAAGACAGGAAATCCACAGTTTTATTTATTGGGACCTAATATAGGTGGAATCACACCAGGGTTTGAAGAACGCTATAAGGCAGAATTCTATAAGACTGATTTTTCTATGGTTGCAAATAAAAAAATCGATTACTCATCTAGATATGATACTTCATTATCGCAAAAAAAGCTTGATAATGAAAAACTTCCAGATTTATTTGAACTATTAGATTCTTTAAAAAACGATCAGACGATTATTTATTGCGCATCTCCTTCAAGAGCTAGAAGGTTATCAAGAGAATATTTATTGCATGTAAAAAAAATGGATGTGAGTCCTTGTAATAAGGATGACGAAAAACTTCCGTTGTGTGAATGGATTGAAAATAATGTATCTTCGGATTGGAGTCTTAAAGAAGCTTTAACTTATGGTATTGCAATACACGATGGCTCTCTTCAGAAGCATATTAGTAACTCGATTATTAATTATTTCAACAATAGGAGACTGCATTACATTTTTTGTACATCTACAATAATTGAAGGTGTAAATACTAGTGCAAAAAATGTGGTTATTTATGATGGGAAAAAAGGGTCTAATGGTATTGATTATTTCGATTATAGTAACATCTGTGGACGATCGGGTAGGATGATGGAACATTACATTGGTAATGTATATTCATTTGTTAGTCAACCTGAGAAAAAGGAGTTTATAGTCGATTTTCCATTTGTTGAACAGGATAAAAATGTTTTAACAGATGAGATATTGATTAATATTGAAAGAAAAGACGTTAAGTCACAGGTGAAGGAGCGTTATGAGGAACTAAACAGGTATCCAGATGATTTAAAAAAGATATTGAAGATAAATGGAACGAATATAAATGGGCAAATGGCAATTTATTATGCCTTAGAAAAAGATATCAATAATAAACGTGATTGGATTACATGGTCTCAAATGCCAAGTTTTGATGCTATGATGTATGTTTTAAGTTTAGCGGAGGGCAATATTTTTGAATTTGATAAACATGGGGTGACTTCAGTTAAACAATTGGTAATGTTATTAAATACGTATCGTAGTAAGAAGACAATAATGGCATTGGTTAATCATAATAAGCAATACGCACTGCAAAAGAGGAAGAGTATACCATCAGAAGAGCAGCTTATGGCTATAAATGATAATGCAATTGAAACAGCCTTTCATGTGTATAGGCATTGGTTTCAATTTAAGGTGCCTAAGGCATTTAGGGTTGTTGATAGCCTTCAAAGATATGTATGTGAAAAACATGGAATCAAGCCTGGTTCATATAGCTATTTTGTGCAGCAGTTAGAAAATGATTTTGTACCAGAAAGTTTATCCATTTTAACAGAGTATGGAATTCCTAATACTACAATACTCAAGATATCAGAAGTAATACCAAAGAACTTATCAGAAGATGATGTCATAGAGTTTATAAAGAAGAATAGAACGGAGGTTTACAGCATTCTTTCACCATATGAAATAGAAAGAATAGCAGAAGAATTGTAAGGTGTAATCTGAGAGGCTGGTAAGTATGAATATAAAAGATATAATACCTTTTCTTGAAGAGAATAAAAATTTATTTAAAGTTCATTGTGGAAGGGGGTCTACAGATACTTTTTTACCACTTCGACTATTTCTTCAAGATCAAGGGAAATTTAAAATATGGCAAGAAGAGCAAACGCAGAAGAATTTTCAAAGAAAGTATATACTTTCGCTTATATATTGGCATAAAGATGAATGGATTTTTGCAGGGGTATACGAAAGTATTTCTGTAAAAGAAACACCAGATGGTCCATCAAAATTTAGATATGATACAAAGCTTGTAAACATCGGAACTGATTTGATTGGTAAGATGATAATCGGGTTTAAGAAATATTTTAGAGCATCATATTTATGTCTAGAAAACTATATCGATGATATGGATGTACTTGAAATAACAAGAGACATATGCAAGACTGAATTTCCAGGCTATGACAAAGTGAATGTTTCGTGGGAGGAGTTATCTGGTTTAATCGATACTGATGCATGGAAAACTGCGCTGACAAATCAAAAAGGAGTGTATCTTATTACGGATTCTTCAAATGGAAAGAAATATGTTGGTTCAGCTACAGGTGAGAACATGATTTGGGGAAGATGGAAGGATTACATAGCCAATGGAAATGGAGGAAATATTGAGTTAAAGAGTCTGGATTTTGGATATATCCAAAAGAATTTTAGATATAGCATCTTGGAAATTTATAAAAGTACAACAGATGATGATGCGATATTAGAGAGAGAATCCTGGTGGAAAGAACTCTTGATGACTCGACAATTTGGATATAACAAGAATTAGAGAGCATAGAGAAATATGGATGGGGGAATGCTTTCAAAACTAGATAGCAGAAAAGAATATATGGAGCAAATTGAGCTTATACAGCATTGGAATTACTTTTGTTCGCTTGCAGAACGCTTGGATGATACAAAGCATTATATAGACCACGGGCTGCATGAGCATGATGGAATTAGAGAACTTGTACATGGAAAAGTATACTCTGATGTTTTTAAATAAATAATTGTTTTAGCAGCTTCTGAATTTGAAATAATGAGTAAGGCCTTATGTAGTGCAAAGGGAGTAAAAACCAAGAGGATAGGAGATATAAGCGAAACAATACTAGGAGTTTTCCCTAAAATTATTGATTTTGAAGTAAGTACACCTTTTTGGATTAATACACCTTTACATGATTGGAAAACCACACGTATTGATAATGGAAGAATATAAAAGTAGATGGTTTGGACTGGTGGTTTGCATATAATTCGATAAAGCATGACGAAAAGGAATCTATAAAAAATGCAACACTTGAAAATGCAGTACTAGCATTGGCTTCACTCTATATTATTGAAATTTACCTAATGAAAGAACTGTTTGGAAACATGAGTATTGTTTATACATATCCAACAGTATATTTCAAATGTAAGTATTTGCCCCATCCTGTTAGTAGCGGAGAAGGATTGCTACCGGATGAAGGTGGTTTATCCCCTACTGAAAGATATATGAAGGAGTATCTAGATATGTTTAAAGAACTTGATAGTGAAAACAAATAGAAGGCAAAAAAGAAAGGGTAAAAAGATTTTGGACTTAAATGATGTGGCAAAAATAATTCAAGAATATCTTGCCGACAGTCCACTTGTTGTATTGGGGTCAGGTGCTTCGGTGCCATATGGATTGCCAACAATGAGTGGGCTTGCTGATGTATTACGTAAAGATCCATTATTGCAGGCGGAAAAGAACTCTGCAAAATTGTTTTCTGATATGGATTCAATTGGCTTAGAAGCAGCAATAGATAATAATACTTTGTCAGAGGATGCAAAAAATCGTATACGAACTATGACGTGGGAATGTATTAATGAAAAGGATTTAAAACTTTTCAAA
>JAILNN010000033.1 GCA_024691565.1 Lachnospiraceae bacterium
ATGCAATGTATTTATGGGCCTATGCCTGTGAAGAGAGTTCATACATGTAAGAACTGCGGTTATGAGTGGACTACTCATGAGATGATTGATAAAGGTAGGTATTGTCCGAAGTGTGGCGGTCCAGCGCCGTATGAGGAAGTTAGGGATGAAGATTAATTGTATTGGAGGTTCAAATATGAATATGATTATTAATGCTAGTGATATTGATTTTGAGAGTTTAAGGGATGATTTAATGGACCATTATGGTACAGCTATGGGGGATTTTCCGATGGCAGTAATGGATGTTGTTGATGTGGAGACTGCGTCCCAGAGTGAACTTGTGGAACTTGCTGACGAGGCTGGTATCGACATAAGAAGATATATTAATTAGATTATTTTCGAGATACTGGTTTAGTGAGAAATTTTGATTGGAGAAAATGATATGAAAATAATACATGCGAGTGATTTACATTTGGGTAAAATGATTTATGGAGTATCTCTAATAGATAATGGAGATCAGCCGGTATGGGTGGACAGATTTTTAGAGAAGATTGATGAAGTAAGGCCTGATGCTGTTATGTTTTCTGGCGATGTCTTCGATAGAAGTGCGCCTAAGGATGACGCTTATCAGCTGTTAGATTATCTTATTTCAGAGCTTGAAGAAAGAAATATACCAGTCCTAATGATTGCAGGTAATCATGATTCAGGAACGAAACTTCAGTATCTATCAGGAATACTGGCTAAGAAAAATGTGTTTATATCTGGCAGATTAAATAAAGAGTTAATGAAGGTTACATTGGAGGATGAGTTTGGAAAAGTTAATTTCTATCTTTTACCATATATATTTCCTAATTTAGTAGCAGAGAAGCTTGAAGATGATTCTATCAAGGATTCTGAAACTGCAATAGCAGAAGTAATCAAGGTTCAGAATGTAGATTTTTCAGAGAGAAATGTATTTATTGCCCATCAGAACATTATTGCTAATGGAGAGCCTGTTAAGCTTGGAGGATCTGAGTCAATGGTAGGAGGCTCAAGAGGTATAGATTATAAAGTCTTTGATGGGTTTGATTATGTGGCTCTTGGACATATACATTCTTCATATTACGTGGGTAGAGAAGAAGTTAGATACGCAGGTTCACCACTTTGTTATCATTTTGATGAGACAAGGCAGCAGAATAAGGGACCGATTCTGGTGAATATGGGAGCCAAAGGAGATAAGGTTTTGACAGAGACTTTAGTGATTGAGCCGCTTCATAGGATGGTTGTTATAAAAGGAACTGTGGAGGAAGTTAAGAAAAGACTTGAGGAAGAAAAGCATGAGAATGAATACTTAAGCGTTACCATTACAGATTCCAAGATGACACCAGGCTTTTCAGATTATGTAAGAGGGCTTTGTGAGAAGCAGAATTCAATAGTTATGGAACTTTTATCTGATTATAGACCATATTCTAATAATACTGATAAAACGGCTTCTAGCTATAATGATAAATCTATAGAAGAGTATTTTGGGGAACTTTACAGGGAGAAAAATAATAGTATTGATCCAAATGAGACGGAAGATAAGATTATAGCTATGGCATCTAATATCGTAAGAGATACGGATGCAGAAGTTAAGCAAAAGGATCCTGAAGACGTAGTTGTTGATAAGTTTTTAGATGACATTATTAAGATGTTTTAAGGGTTTAAGGAGGACTAAAAATGAGACCAATTAAACTTATGATGAAAGCATTTGGGGCTTATGGTAATGAAACAGTATTAGACTTTAATGAATTAAAGGATAATTTATTCCTTATTACGGGTGATACAGGAGCAGGAAAAACCACTATATTTGATGCAATAATGTTTGCGCTTTATGGTGAAGCCAGTGGTAGCAGTGATAAAGATGAAAGAAAGTTTATAAATATGCATAGTGATTTTGTGGATAAATCAGTTGATACTGAGGTAAAGCTTGTATTTGAACATAACGGTCACGAGCATGAGATTGAAAGAAAGTATCATTTTGCTAAAAGTAGAGATACTAAAGAATATAGTGAAAAGGGAACAGCTAGTGTTTTATTTAAGGAGTATGGCAAAGAGCCTATTGATAAAAAGGTTAAAGAAAGAATAGAGGAGTTTTTAGGAATTAGTGCACAGCAGTTTAGAAGGATAGGAATGCTTGCGCAGGGGCAGTTTAAGGAGTTTCTTAAGGCTGATAGTGAAGAAAAAAATCAGATTCTTGGTAAGCTTTTTGATAGCTCTGATTATGTATATTTTCAGAAATTGTTTGGTGCTGCTCAAAAGAAGCTTAATAATAAAAGAAGTAATGAAGAAGAAAAGATAAAAAAAGCTTTAGAGGAGTTAGTATTACCTGAGAATTATACAGATGAAGATAGACTTTTATTTACGATTAAACATACTAAACTTAATGAAGCTCTTGAAAGACTTATAAAGGAGAATAAGCAGGCCGAAGATGAAGTAACTGATTTGCAAAAGGAGTTATCTAATAAGCAGGCTAAGCTTGGAGAAGAAAAGGGGAGAGTAGAGACAGATAATGAGAATCTTAAGGCTCTTAAGAGCGCAAAAGACCATAGGGAAGAGCTTAAGTCTCAGGAAGAAGAGTATGAGGATTTAAGAAAACAAACTGCTCTTGTTAAGAAGGTACAGTTAAGGGTTAAACCTGCTATAGAGAGTTTTGACAGAAGTAATAAAATTTTAGAAAATGACTATAAATCAAAGGAAAAATTGCAACAGGAAGTTAGTAGCATTAAAGAGGATTTAGAGGTTAAGAAACAGAAGTATGAGGAAGGCGAAAAGAAATTAGGACCTCAGATTGAAGAATATACAGGTGATATAAAAAAGATTAGGGATTCATTAGAAAATTATGATGAACTAAAAAATAATATTTCAAATTTAAATAGTATTATAAATACTCAGAAAAATGATATTAATGAGTTTGATTATATTGTTTCAGATTTAGAAAAGAATGAAAAGGAATTAGAGTCATTAAATGCTGAATTTGAGAGCTTAGACGGTATAGAAAGTATCTATGAATCAGCTAAAAATGATTTTAATATTCTAAAGGATTTTAGAAAAAAACTTATTGATGTTAATAACGGAATTAAAGCAAGGATTCATGATATAAAATCTTTTGAAAATAATATTAGAAATGAAGAGAATAAGCTGTCTCATGAGCTTGATGAAGTTAGTCAAAAGAAGAGTACTTATGATAGTAAATATAACAGTTACATTCATAATCAGGCAGCAAATCTTGCAGAGAAGT
Source organism: Lachnospiraceae bacterium (assembly GCA_024691565.1). Lineage (GTDB taxonomy): Bacteria > Bacillota > Clostridia > Lachnospirales > Lachnospiraceae > JAEEJA01. Next base: position 3,239 of record JAILNN010000033.1, read on the forward strand.
TAGGCAGAGAGATAAAAGAAAAAGGCGAAGCAAATTGTCCGGTATGTAACACAAGATTATGTAGCGGAGCAGAGGTACATTTTATTACTGTTAATGAAACTCTTGTTACAGAGGAGCAGCTTAAGTCTTTAAAGGAAACCTGGGAAGAAGCTGATAAAAAACGTATTGAGCATAATGCTGCAATAGAAAAGAGTAAAATTAATCTAGATAATAAAAAATCAGAAGTTGTAAGTTATTATGTTAGGTTGATGGAATCATTACAAAATGTGGAAGAGTATAAAACAAAGTATTGCAATGAGGCTTCTAGTGTAAACTATGAAAAGCTTTCCGAAGAAACATATCTGAATGAAGTAATTAGCACTTACGAAAGTATATGGAAAAAGAAAATAGAGGACGGTAAAGT
>JAILNN010000067.1 GCA_024691565.1 Lachnospiraceae bacterium
AAAAAGTTCTATAATACGGTTTATAGTTTTTGTGGTTTATCACAATAGGGAGGTTTGATATGGCTAATAATAATTTGTTTCAATTAGATAAAGAGGCTAGATTTAATGTGGGAGAGGATGTTTCGTTCGTGTCCGACAGACAATATAATTTGACCGTCGGCGGAATTACAGCATATGGTTTGATTGCTAATGCGCTTACTTGCTTTTATTTCCCAGGCGTACGCGATAAGAATGTATATATCTTTATTTTGATTGCTTATATAGTTTGTGCATTGGCTGGTACGGCTATTCTGAGGTCTTCAAGAAACCCTATTATAAGTTTCCTCGGATATAACATGATTGCTGTGCCGATGGGATTTATGCTTGCAATCGTTGTGAATTCATATGCACCAGCGATTGTGTTTAACGCGGTTGGTACTACTGCGAGCGTGGTCGTCATCATGGTTTGCTTTTCAATGTTGTTCCCTCAGGTTTTCTTGAGTATGGGACGTGCGCTTTTTATTTCACTGATTGTTACCGTAGTTGCAGGATTTGTGATGATGTTTATTTCACCATTTAACACAACTATCTATGATTTCCTTGTGGCTGGCTTGTTCTCGCTCTATATCGCATATGATTGGGCGAAATCAAACCAATACCCTAAGACTTTGAATAATGCAATCTGGAGCGCCTGCGACATTTATTTGGACATAGTGAATTTGTTCTTGAGAATTCTGAGATTGTTGGGTAGAAAGAAATAAGGGTGGATTTGAATTAGAGTTTTTTGGGGCGAGACTGAGGTGGATTTGACTCGTGGTTTTTGGGCGAGACTGAGGTGGATTTTACTCGAGTGAAGCTTTGGTCAGCGTGGATTTTGAATGTAAATTAAGGGAAAAGCATAGGAGAAGCTTGAATGAGAGCAAGTCCTATGCTTTTTTTGTGTTTGGTGGTTTGATTTGATGATGAAATTTTGATAAAAAGCATAGGAGTGGGCCGAAATAGAGCAAGTCCTATGCTTTTTTGAAATTTGTTGATTTGATTTGATGATGATTTGTCAGGAAAAAGCATAGGAGTGGGCCGAAATAGAGCAAGTCCTATGCTTTTTTGAATTTTTGTGGTTTGATTTGATGATGATTTGTCAGGAAAAAGCATAGGAGTGGGCCGAAATAGAGCAAGTCCTATGCTTTTTTGAAATTTGTTGGTTTGATTTGATGATGATTTGTCAGAAAAAAGCATAGGAGTGGGCCGAAATAGAGGTAGTCCTATGCTTTTTTGAAATTTGTTGGTTTGATTTGATGATGGTTTGTCAGGAAAAAGCATAGGAGGGAGCTGAAACAGAGCAGGTCCTATGCTTTTGGGGTGAGACTGAAGTGAGTTCAACATGAGTGAAGCCTTGGTCAGCGTAAATTATGAAAGTGAATTTAAGAAAAAGCATAGGAGGATGCTGAAATAGAGCAGGTCCTATGCTTTTGGGGTGAGACTGAAGTGAATTCAACATAAGTGAAGCCTTGGTCAGCGTGGATTTAGAAAAATAAGTGAAGGAAGCCACGATAGAAGGCTGAACAAGAATTAAAGAAGACTGTATTGAAAAGATGAAGGCGCAAATTGGCCCGGATGTGAAGAATTTTGAAAAGATGAAGGCGCAAATTGGCCCGGATGCATAGAATGCTGATAAAGAGTGAATTGGCCCGCAATTATAGATTTGAAAATGCAAGGAAGAGCAATTTCATCTTCTGTGGATCCTCTACATATGAGTGATTGTGAGGGGTGCCGGAGTATACGAGCGAACCATTTCTGTAGACAAGGAGTCTGTTATGTTCGACTTCTCGCCAGTGCTCCTTATCGAGCGGCTGTGTTGAAAATATTGCGCAGTCGCTTTCTTCTTTTACATACAGAGTTTCCTTGGCGTTTTTATGTATATACATATTTTCGCCGTCATATAACAATACATTTAGTTTGTTTTCTGGCGACAATTTTACAAATATTTCGTCAATTATTTCATATTTTTTGGCGTCTTCTAGAGGCCTTGAAATTTCATTTGTTTTCTTGTTAATTTCGTCGACTATATATAGCAAAATGCGCTCGCTGTCGGTTGTTCCAGTCTGGGTATATTGGTATGAATTTAACGCGGGCGCTTCAAAAATTGTTCCATTATGAATTAAGGTCCATATTCTGCCGGTTGAATCCATGGCAGTAAATGGATGCGTATTTATATATGATTCATGTCCGATGGTGGCTCTTCTTATATGTCCAAACAAATTCGAGGCATAAAGATCGTTTTTTAGTTTACTTTTTAGATAAGCGCTTCTGTCGGCACGGAGGGGCTCTTTTTCAATCGTCACATTCTTGCCTTCGAAGGTGGCGATACCCCATCCACTGGGCTGTTCGCTGCTATGTGAGAAAAACTCTTCCAAAATGCTATTCAGATGCACTTTTCTATTTGCTGTTACTCCAAAAAGCTCGCACATTATCTGGGTACTCCTTTTCTTCGCTATTTAATCCGTCTTTTGATAACTCTATCAGATAATTCGCAAGGTCCTTCACATTCTGAGCGCCATATATATGGGCGTCGAAGCCATATTTTTCGATTTCTTCTATGGCTGCATTTATGTCTGAAATTGATTGTATGGATTCAAATTTTTTCTCTAATTTTGCTAAATTTTCTTCTGAGTATATCAAACCTTTTATTAGTGCTACATAGCCTAGCGCCTTGTCAATTGGGACACTGTCGGCTACTCGAATTTCTATATATTTCTTGATTCTAAAATGGAAGAATCCCATAGAAATGAAATGTTCTATTATATTTGTCTTCTTTTTATCGGTTAGTGATTCTTCGTCTATTGTTTTTTCTTCGAATAAATCTTTGGCGCTTTTTTCGCCTACATATATGGACTTCGACTCATCTGAAAAAAGTATCAGTGGCAAATTATATACCTGCGATGCTATGGAATCATATCCAAAATCATCGTCAAATGAGTGTGAAATGAAACCTGTTCTTGCTGGATCTATATCATCCCATTGCTGAATTCTATGTAAGTGTGGCTTGCCTTCAGCGCCCGGTAATGTTGAGGTTTGCGAGGTTTTGTTTTCCATAATTATCATGAGTAGCGGTGAAATTTTTTGCAATACTCGAAGTTTTCTTACCATGTCTTTTTCGGATGAAAAGTCGACGGAAATTTGTGCTGAAGCTGAGGCTCTCATCATATATTTGCCGTATTTGCCAGTTTGTGAGAAATGCTGATTCATATATTTATATCTCGTTTTTGGCGACAGTGGAATTTCGTCCGGCGTGATTATGCCAAGTTCAACATTTGGGAGATTTCCATATGTCTCAATATGGTATCCGTGTTCAGAAAAAGTCGCGCTCCATAAAGCAAAAAAATCATCATATATTTGTTTGATTTTTTTAATTGAAGAATATGGATTTATGCTGATTTCAAACTGACATGATGGCTCGAGTGTAATGCAGTATTTATCGGTGTTATAGCCAACGACATACCCATCAGTGTGGTGTAAAGTTGCACCAATTTTTTTTCCAATTTTTTCAATCAAAGATGACACCAAATCAAAGCCGATTTGATTGCCATTCTTATCTACAACAAAGTGCTCAATTTCCAAGCCAAGTTTCTTTGAAGTAGTCTCGCCACTCCGAATATAATCATAAATATCATTTGTAAACTTCATACAAAAATCCCCCTAATTAGCGTCTAATCTCTGCTCTTTCCTTTATAAATTGAAATCAAAATTGGTGCCCGATTTCTGCTTCATACCTTATGTACATCCCTTATATATAAGGTTGGATTCATATTACTATGAATTGATATGATTGGAAATTATTTATAACAAGTCACTGGTAATAAGATTTGGTTATCGCAGGGGATTTTGTTGTTTGTAGGAGAGAATTGTTGCGAAATTTAGGGGTTGTGTCGATTTTGACATTATGCTGTTTAATTATGTTATTTGAGACTTAAAAACTCTGCGAAAGCCTGAAATATGCAGTATTGCCTATGCATAAAAATATTGCTATAATGTTTTCGTTGTTGAATCATATGATTCATTCAAATAATTAGCATAAGGAGTTTACAAATGAAAAACAAAAGAATAGTGAATAAGTGGAATGTGTTTAAGGAGAATAATCCTACATCTCACATTTGTGTAATGATCATTCTTGTTAATGTGGTTTTTATCGCAATATCTGCGATTTTGATTTCAATTTTACCTGAGAACCAAGGGAGAAGTGTACCGGAACTTATTAAGTTTGCGTTTACACTTATGGTTAATCCAAGTGGTAAATATACATATAGTGAGACTTCAATTTCTAGAATTATTACGACCATAGTTGTGCTTCTTGGCATGATTTCCTTAACTGGTGGTACTGTCGGATTTGTTACAAGTGTTATCAATACTTTTTTGGAGAAGTCTGTAAATAATCCTAGATACTTAAAAATCAAGGATCATATTGTTATTATTAATTATAACAATAAAGTTCCTTCGATTATTTATGATTATAGTTTTGATGATGTCAATGATACCTATATAGTTATTCTTACTCGTGAAAGCAAACATAAAGTTCAGGCTGAAATTGATAACATGTATAATCAAATGGGCATTCATAAAAGGTTTAAAAATTTGATTATTAGAGATGGTAATCCTATGTCTAAAATTGATTTGGAAAAGATTAATTTGAAGGATGCTAGAACGGTTTTGCTTATGACTCCTGGGTATAATGATGAGAGTGGTGAGACAATTATTCAGGATAAAAGTTTTGAAGTTTCTAAATTGTTCCTTTTTATTACATGGTTCTTTTCGGAAGTCAACAAAAAGACAGATATAGTTGTGGAATCAAGTAATATCAATATGGAGAAGATGGTTATGGATTATCATCTTGAGAATACTGATGTTGAGGCAGTTCCTGTTAACTATAATGATATTACTGGTAAGATTTTGGCCATTACCGCAATTATGCCTTCTGTAAATAGTGTTGTGAAGCATTTTTTCAGCTTTGAGGGCGTTGAGGTTTATATTGTTGATAAGCCTGAGAATCTGAGTATTGAAGATGAATTACGAACTAGCAAGACTTCATTGCCGATGTTTGATCAGGGTGATAAAAGAGTGTATATAGCTGAAAATGAAGAAGAAGTTTACAATAGGGTTAAAGAGCAGACTTTGACTAAGAAACTGCCTAACAAGGTTGTGCCTATTAATTTTGTTTTTGAGAAGAGTGAAATTATGATTGTCGGCACTAGCACTAAATTGCCATATATTTTGGAGAGTCTTGAGTGCTTTAAAAATGAGTATAATAATGATGAATTAATCGTTGTCTTGGCTGCTACAGAGGATGAAGAGGAAGTTTTGAAAGATTATTATAGTTGTGGTAAATATGATAATATTTTGAAGCCTAGTGAGAGTTCTTATATCATTGTTAAGGATCTATATAATCCTATGGATGAACTTGGTCCTATTATTGAAAACAAGGCGGATTCTATTATCTTCCTTTCGGATGATAGAGTGAGCGATACTCATATAGATGAAAAGCCGCTTATGTATTGGACTAATTTGAAAAAGTCTCTTCGTGAAAATGATAATGTTGACGTGATTGTTGAGATTTTGGATTCTCAGAATCAGAGCATTATTGAGCGTAGAAATAAGGATCAGATTATTGTTAGTGATGATTTCTTAGGACATCTTTATGCACAGCTTGGCAAGAATCCTAAGCGTTTAGAGGTTATTAAGGATATGATTACTTCTGAAGGTGATTCGTCTTCTATGAATGCTGATCAAATGCTTCAGAATCAGGGAGATTTGTTGTGTATCAACGTGTCTAAGTTGTTTAATGCAGATGATTTGGACCTTACATTTAAGACTAAGAGAGAGCTTATTTTGTGGGTTTATGAAGTGACGGAACATAAGGGTATTCCGTTGGGAGTTGTAAAAGATGATGTTACTTATACTTTCTCTAGAACTGATGGTAACAACGATGGCTTGGATACGGCGGTATTGCTTGGAAGCAGCGAAGGCCAAGTTTATAAGACCGATAGAAATGATATTATTTTGGACCCAGACGATGAGTTGGTTATGCTCGTTATGGGGTAATGTAGTTTTGAAATGAGTAGATGTGTTTGTGGGGCGAGAT
>JAILNN010000139.1 GCA_024691565.1 Lachnospiraceae bacterium
TCTCGGTATTATTATTGTATGTTATCTTTAGGTCGTGGCCCTCCGCATTTTCGGCTGTGTAGGTGTAGCGATGCGTGTTTGTAATTGTAGTTTCGCCACCTGTGAAGCCCATTTCTTCGACTGAAGAGATATATTCATTATAGTTTCCTTTGCTGAACTCTCTTATTACTACATAAAAACTATCGCTGGTGCTTTTTTTGATGTTTCCTTTTGCATTGTGAATTGTTGGAAGTTCTGTTGCGATTCCTTCTGATGGCCAGGTTAGGCTTTTTTCACCATCGTCTCCACCACTTCCTAAGAAAAGGAATAATAGTGAACATACAACAGCTAGAATAATGAATATGGACATTCGCTTTCTGTATGTTGCTTTGATAGTTTCATAGGTTGTGTTTATTTCTCTAAATGCTTCGTTTGCAGTATTATCATTTCCATATAAGGATTTGAAGGTTGAGTGAACCTGTTTTCCTTTAGTTGCCCAGACGATTGTCCAGAAAGTGTTTTGGTCACTTGCGTCTGATGACAGGAAAGAAACCTTTCCTTTGATGTAAACCAGGGCCGAAAGAAGAGTTTCTCTGTCATTTGGAAATGTTTGATTTTCGATTGCTGCGAGTAGTGTTTTCTCTGCTGGATTTAAGTTTTTCTTTTCCATATATTGAGTGTTCTTAGCAGCAAAATAAACTATCCATGGTATGAAAAAGAATAATACATTGAATATCCACCACCATACAACTTGAGTGGTTGACCAGCTTGAATAGCCTGTTTTCTTTGGTGCTGGACTCATTGCAACCTGTTGTTCGCAGGCGTTTATTTTATTGGCAAATGCGAGTACTGTAGGATTTGTTCTTGATTCTTGAAGTTCGAAACCACAGCCTGGACAACGCATTTCATAGCCTGGAATTTGTAATCCACAGGACGGACAAATTCTATTGCTTTTTTCAAATGATTGATTTTGTTGTGGTTGTTGGTTTACTGGACGTGGGTTGATTTGTTGTGGATTAACTGGTTGCTGATTGACTTGTTGGGTCTCTGCTGATGCTGAATTTGGAGTACCACATGAAACACAAAACCTATAACCATCAGGGTTTTGAGAACCGCACTTTGGACAAATTGCCATAATTAGTCTCCTTTATAATCATTTTTTCTTATCAGAAAGTGGTTATTACCTTCGATATTTTTCTTTCACATCTATTTACTACTTTCAAGTAATACGCTGTATCGGCGGCTGACATTGTACCATCATTCCACTTATCTACCTTTTGTACGTATCTATTATATTTCTTTAAATATGTATTATACTCATTTAAAAGCTCGGTGTTTGTAGGATCCTTTTTATATTTTTTTGCTATTACAACATATTGATCGACGAAATCTTCATAGGCATCTAGTGCTCTTTTGAGTCTTTTATTTACATGCTTTGATACTGTTTTACCAACGGCATCGTCAATAGCATCAGAGAAGCTGTCAGCAAGATCATTTATTTCATCGCTTAAACTTGTGTCCTTCTTTTTTCTCTTCTTTTTCCTATTATTTTTATTTGCGGTATTTTGAGAAGTTGTATCCTCTGAGACTTCTGATGTAACCTCTTCACTAGTGACAGAATTGTCTGAAACATTGTTTTTATTAGTTTCAATAGAAACATCCTTTTCGGTACTACCAGTATAATTCTTACTTCCAACAGCACAGACAATAATAGTAACAATTACAAATGCGACAATTAAAATTAAAACCTTTTTCATGAAAATCCCCTCCTTCATAAACTGTTTGCATTATTATGCGTTCATCTTTATTCAAAATATAAAGAAAAAAAGTATGGAAAACAACCACCAAGATTTTTCCATACTTTTTTGATTCGAATTCATTCACAAAACCCTTTAAATTGGGATTTGTGTGAAAACATATTTTACAATATTTAATTTTATATAAAGCGCTTTTATGGAAGGTTTTATCCATTAAGTTTGGAGCATAACTAAATATAGAGGCGATTTTAATACTTCTTATTTCCTAGCATCCTCATTGAATTTAGGATACAGATTACAGCTACTCCTACATCTGCGAATACCGCAGCCCACATGTTTGCGATTCCTAGCGCACCTAAGATTAGAATTAGGATCTTTACAAATAGTGCAAAGATGATGTTTTGGCGGGCGATTCCAACGGTCTTTCTTGCAATTTTAATTACAGCAGGGATGTGCATTAGGTTATCATCCATGATTACGATGTCTGCCGCCTCGATTGCTGCATCAGAACCCATTGAACCCATTGCGATTCCAACATCTGCTCTTGAAAGAACAGGAGCATCATTTATTCCGTCTCCAATAAATGCTACCTTGTTAATTTCACCTACATTTTCAATGATTTCTTCTATTTTGTTTACCTTGTCTTCTGGAAGAAGCTCTGAATAAACCTTTGTTACATTGAGTTCATGGCCAACTGCTTCGCCAGTGCTTTTTAGGTCCCCAGTAAGCATAATAACTTCTTTCACACCTTCTTGCTTGATTTTTGAAATTGCTTTTGCAGCATTTTCCTTAATTGTATCTGAAATAAGAAGTTTTCCAAGGTATGTGTTATTAAACGCTATATGCACAATGGTTGCCTGTTTTTCAGCCTCAGTAGACTCTAGTGAAGCTGGCACATCAATGTTTTCAGCCTTTATTAAAGATTCATTTCCGGCGAGGATACAATCACTCGTTGTGAGGTTTGCAATTACGCCTTTTCCAGTTACATTCTTTAAATCAGAAATAATTGACTCACTTAAACTTATTCCTTTTGCGCTAGCTGCTTCTTTAATAGAAAGAGCTATTGGATGAGTTGACATCTGCTCAGCAATATAGGCAGCTGTAAGGATTATGTCCTCTGGGACCGAAACGCCATCCTTAATTTTATTTATCTTATCAATAACATCCGATGATATATCGCCTGCTGGAACGATTTTATTTACCTTAAATTCTCCCTTTGTTAGAGTTCCTGTTTTGTCGGTTACAATTGTATGGATTGATGCCATTAATTCAAGGTAGTTTGAACCTTTTACGAGTACACCATTTTTTGAAGCTGCTCCGATTCCGCCAAAGAATGAAAGCGGAACTGAAATAACAAGGGCGCAGGGACATGAAATTACGAGGAAGGTACATGCTCTGTAAATCCAGGTTAGTGGATCTCCTAAAATAATAGGAGGAATTATTGCGAGAATAAGCGCGCATATAACCACTATTGGTGTGTAGTAGCGAGCAAAACGAGTTATGAAATTCTCTGTAACTGATTTTTTCTCGGAAGCATTTTCAACGAGTTCAAGAATTTTTGCTACTGTTGAATCTTCATATATTTTTGTGGCTCGTATTTTAATTAAGCTATCGCCGTTGATACAGCCTGAGATAATTGAATCTCCAGGTTTTGCGCTTCTTGGCACAGATTCACCTGTGAGTGCAGAGGTGTTTATGAAGCTGCTTCCTTCTGTAACAACGCCATCTACAGGGATTTTCTCGCCTGGTTTTACGACGAGTATGTTTCCGATTTCTACTTCATCAGGGAAGATTTCCTCAATACTTCCGTCGTCATGCTCTAAATTGGCTGTTTCTGGAGCAATATCCATTAGTTCCTTGATAGAATTTCTGGATTTTTTTACAGCATATTGTTGGAAGAATTCACCTACCTGGTAGAATAGCATAACCGCAACTGCTTCTGAGTATTCACCGGTTGCAAAAGCTCCTATGGTTGCAATTGTCATTAGAAATGACTCGTCAAGTAGCTGTTTATGGGCTATTCCAAGGACTGCCTTCCTAATTACACTGAAGCCTACAATAAGGTAAGGCACTAAATATAGTATTAGAGTTATCCACATATTGTGGAAAAGCTGTGGAAGAATATCAATATGTGTAAAAATAATTAGTAAAACAAAAATTACAGCCGATATAATGATATTCCTAAGCGATTTTTTTTGTTTTTTAGTCATATGGTTGGTCTCCTGAAAGACAACTTATTTTACGATACAGCAGTCTGGCTCTACTTTCTTGATTTCTTCTTGAGCCTTCTTAAGAACCTCTTCAAATACATCGTCGTCAGCTTCAAGAGTAAGTTTCTGCTGCATAAAGTTTACGCTAGCTTTTTTAACGCCTTCAAGCTTATTGATTGCGTCCTCCATTTTCTGCGCGCAATGTGCACAGTCTAAATCTTCTAAAGCAAATCTCTTTTTCATAGTTAAATCCTTTCCGCCTCATGGGCCTTTTGTTTTAGTTTGTTTTGACGAAAATTCGTCGGATTAATTTGATTATTGCTTATATAAAAATAGTTAATACTATTCATCTTCTTCGACATGTTCCTTACCCATCGCAATGATACTACTTACATGATCATCTGCAAGAAAGTAAATCACAGACTTTCCTTCGCGCTTTGAATTTACAAGCTTTGAAGTCTTTAAAATCTTTAATTGGTGAGAAACTGCCGATTGAGTCATATCAATGTCTTCGCAGATTTCAGTCACATTCTTTTCGCCATCTAGCAAATCATATAGAATTTTTATTCTGGTTGAATCAGCAAAGTTTTTAAATAATTCGGCTAAATCGATAAGTACATCTTCGATAGAACTTTCCATAAAGCACCGTCCTTTCGTGCATTTAAAGCTTTTTAATAAATGGAATATAAACATATGAACAAATGTTCATATGAATAAATTATCATATGTATATATGTTTGTCAATACAATTTACAAAAATATATTTCTTTGTTACACTTTTGTTATTGTTGGTGTGTTATTATCCATGTGAAAATTACAGAAACGATAATTTACATCGTTTCAAAACTTAATCAAACATATTGCATTGCTTTATCTGGGTGGGACTTCAGGTAGGTGATGATGAAACATATAAACTTATATTAATATTTAAATGGAGGGAATTTATTATGGCAAATTTTACAGAAGATGATAAGGTAAGAATATTAAATGCTTTTAAAAAGCAGAAGACATTAGCAGACAGGCTTTATTTTTTAAGTCGTCTTAAGGCTTATTCAACTACTTTAACTAACAATATGTTTACAGATGAAGAGTCCCAAATGGTGGAGAATCCTAACACTGATGAGGCAACGAGAGCAAACCTTATTCAACAGGAGGCTATGAGAAGACAGCAATATAATTTTCCTCCTGCTGATCCTGCGAGTTCAGATTTATTTGAGGATTTTATAGCTGACCTACAATTTGATGTTGTTGAAGAAATAATAGGTGATGGAAGTCTTGAAGACGCAAAGAAAGCTGTTTTCGACTTGATTATCGTTAATTCCAAGGTAACTATGATTTATGATGATGTAATACAAAAAAAATATGCGGAATTAAAAGCACAGAATCCAAATGATGATATGTTGATGGAAAAGGCAATGTTTCTTGCGTATAAGAGCAAACCAATAGAGGACTTTACTTGCTCTGCTTTTTCAGAGTTTAAGACGTCAATGAACTTTTTAAATGTTAGGGATGGTAAGGAGATTTACGTGCCTGAGGAAGCTGTAAATTATTTTTCAGCTTATTCTAGCGAGATTCGTGATCGAGTTGATGAGGAAACGGAGAGAAAATATGCCATTGGTTCACGAATGCAAACTATTGATATTCATTTAAATAGAAAACCTGGCGAAACTAAAGAGGAATTTGATGCTAGAGAAGCAATATTTGATGCTTGGAAAAATGGAGAAGGCTTAGATTTAGCTTTACAAGAACGTAATAAAAACCTGGTAGATTCTTATAATGAGCTCAAAAATGAATTTGCATCTGAAAATTTAATGTATGATGTTGTCAGTGATTCAGTGTTTTTAAAGCATATGACACCAGATGTTTCTATGTCATTTATTCACGGATTAATTCTTGATTTAGAGTCTACAAAAAGTGGTAAGGGAATATTCCATAAAAATAATACTCCTGAATATACTGCGCTTCTTGAAGAACTTAAGAATTATGAAAAAGTATGTTTATCAGGAGAAAATTTAAAGGCGGCAGAAGCTAAGAGAAAGCTTATAAAGGCAGCAAAAGTATATGTTACTGGTAAGGAAAAAGTAAGAAGAGATGATTGGGGACGTAAGAGATTTACGGATACAATGGTACTTTTGTCTGAGTTAATTGATGATGATGAGTTTGCTGAAATTGCAGAGAAAATTAATACAGTAAGAGAGGCAAAACCAACTGATGAGAATTATTTTGATGTAGGATTACTCGCTGAGGATTATCGCCGTATTACAGAAGTTGGTTATGCAGATGAAAAAATCGCACAGGCAAAGTCAAATGAAAATTGTCTTGATATTCCAGCTGCATTTGTTGGACCACTTCGTTCTGTTGAGGTAATTTTTGGAAAGAAGTTTGAAGATGTTGGTGGTAGATTTGAAGGTGTATTTAAGGGTAGAATCGTTGGTGCCCAAAAGACAGGTTATTTGAAGTTTAAGGAAATTAAGGATGACTTACCTTGTATTGGACCTAGTAATCCTGCAGATAATGCTAAATTAAGTGATAAGGACTTTGCTGCAATTGCATATTCAGCTACTTTAACACCTGAGGTTGCAATGTTGGATGCTAGAAATCAGGGAAAGAGTGCTGATAACATCTTAATTACAGGTGCTGATTACACTACTAAGCTTGTTGAACCAAGAATCCCAGTAGAATGTGGAGATTATGTTGATGTTATTCAGGGTGGTAGAGAAGCTGCTGTTAATGCAATGAAGGAGTATGGTAAAAATAACAAAGAACCATTGGCTCATATTATTGCATCAGCAATTAGAAACTTTAATGATTCAGCTAAGATTTCTGAATCTATGAATAGAGGTATCCTTATTAATGGTGAGATTTGTTCAAGATTTATTAAAATGATGGAAAGAGATCGTGGTCTTACTATCAAGGTTAGAGAAGAAAAAATTGCTTTGGAGGATATTAAAAAAGCAAGAGGTCTTATTGCAGCTGCAAGTATTGAAGCTAAGGCAACTGAGGCATATGGAAAATTAAATGATACAAAGGCTGAGCTTACTACTGAGCAGAAAAAAGAGTATGCTGCAGATGTGCTTATGAAGGTTGCAGTTGATTTGAGCTTTAAGAGCTGTGCGAAAAAGTGTGAAGGAAATCCAGAGTATAAGGCTGATCCATCCATTACAAATAAAGTAAAATGCACACCTGATAACAAGTTTGTTGAGTGTATTGCTGACAAGAAGGAAATGGATTCACTTAGAGAAACTGTTAGAAAGGCAGTTGATAGTGCTAAGTTTAGTACCTTCTCTATCAAGGAAATTAGCAATTATTTAGATACTGGAAAACTTGCTAAGGATATTGCAAACACCATTAACAATAAGCAGGCTCAGGCTACTAAGCAGGCAGCTGCTGCTAAGAACGCTGCTGCTAAGAATGCTGCTCCAAAAGCCGCTAATAAAGCGCCAGCAATGGGTAAATAATAAGGTCTGAATGAAGATATATAATAATGGGTATAAGTGATTAAAATATTTGAAAAAGTTGTTGATATTTTTCTTGTTTGAGATTATAATATTCACAAATAACGGATAACAATCGAATCTTGTTATTTTATTAAATATGACATTTACTTATTTTCGATAAATCACCTATCCCCAAAAGAGGAGGTGCATCTCACTATGTGGGAGCGCCTCCTTGTTTTTTTGTAATTTAGGGAGTTTTAGAGGTGGTATCGAAGTGTTGGATACCTTATTTTAGAGAAATTATTTTAAAGGAGCAAAGCCATGAAATATGATATTGTTAAGGTTGCTGCTGCAACGCCTCAGATTCGCGTTGCGGACACAGAATATAACACAGATCAAATCATTGAAATGATTAATAAAGCGCATTCTGAAAAGGTGAAGCTTTTGACATTTCCTGAGTTTTCGATTACTGGATATACCTTGAATGACTTGTTTTTGCAGGACACCTTGCTTTCTGAGGCACTTGTTGGCTTGAAAAGAGTTATGAAGGCAACTGCTGAGATGGATATGGTTGTGTTGGTTGGACTTCCTTTGGAGATAAATTGCAAGCTATATAATGTGGCTGCAGTTTTATTTAATGGAAAGATTCTTGGTATTGTTCCAAAGACATTCATACCAAATTATTCTGAGTTTTATGAAGCTAGGCAGTTTTCTGAGGCGCCTTCGGATGTGGCGTATGTTGCACTTCCTGACGTGACAAAGGACAAAAACATTCCTTTTGGTACAGATATTATTTTTGAGGCTGAAAACATGCCTGCATTCAAGCTTTCTATCGAGCTTTGTGAGGATCTTTGGGTTCCGCTTCCTAAGAGTACGAAGCATTCGATGGCGGGTGCAACAATTATTGCAAACCTTTCTGCGAGTGATGAAATCACGGGTAAGAGCGCATATAGACATAGTCTTGTTGCAGCACAGTCTGCGTCGACTATTTCAACATATATTTATGCAGATGCTGGAGAGGGAGAGTCTACAACGGATCTCGTGTTCTCTGGCGATAATATGATTTATGAAAATGGAACATTACTTGCTAAGTCTAAGAGGTTTTCAACAGGGCTTATTACTGCTGAAACAGACCTTGGAAGACTTCACTCTGAAAGAAGAAGGATTCGCACATTTTCTAAGGGGCTTTCTGAGGAAGAAGAAAAGAAATATGTTCATGTGGGCTTTAATTTTAAGAACATTGAAGAGACTCAGATGCAGAGACATATTACCAGGACACCATTTGTTCCTGAGAATGAACTTGAGAGAAATCAGCGTGCTGAAGAAATCTTAAATATTCAGGCGAATGGCCTTAAGAAGAGGTTGCTTCATACAAATGCTCAGAGCGCTGTTGTTGGTATTAGTGGTGGTTTGGATTCGACACTTGCACTTCTTGTTACAGCTAAGGCATTTGAACTTCTTAACTGGGATAAAAAGAAGATTATTGCGATTACAATGCCTTGCTTTGGAACAACAGATAGGACATATCAAAATGCATGTGAGTTGATAAAAAATATTGGTGCGACATTCAAGGAAATTCCGGTTAATGATGCGGTTAGACAGCATTTTAAAGATATTGAGCATGATGAGAGCGTTCATGATGTGACTTATGAAAATTCGCAGGCGAGAATTCGTACGCTTGTGCTTATGGATGTTGCAAATAAGACCGGTGGACTTGTTATTGGAACTGGCGATTTATCTGAGATTGCGCTTGGATGGGCAACCTACAATGGAGACCATATGTCTATGTATGCGGTTAATTGCAGTATTCCTAAGACTTTGGTGCGCTACCTTGTTAAGTATGTTGCGGATAATGCAGAGAGCTATTTTGCTGATGCGACTCAGGTTTCTAATGTGCTTTTGGATATTCTTGATACGCCAGTTAGTCCAGAACTTTTACCGCCTGAAAATGGCGAGATTTCACAGGAAACAGAGTCACTTGTTGGACCATATGAGTTACATGACTTCTTCTTATACTATATGATGAGATATGGTTATAGACCTAAGAAGATTTATCATCTTGCGAAGTATACATTTAAGGGTTCATATTCGGATGAGGAGATTTTAAAGTGGCTTAAGAAGTTTTATTGGAGATTCTTTAGTCAGCAATTTAAGCGTTCTTGCATTCCTGATGGACCAAAGGTTGGTTCGGTTGCGCTTAGTCCACGAGGCGATTGGAGAATGCCAAGTGATGCGTGTGTAAGCTCATGGATGAAGGAATTGGAGTGATGATGTCAGAATAATAATCTATGTAAGAATTAATGTGAACTACCTACCGCCTAAAGGCAGTGGGCTTCCGTTAAATGGTTCACCAGACTGAGGCAGAAGAAATTCTGCCTACGATATTTAGGTCATGACACCTTTGGTTGACGCACCAGACCATTGCTCTGTCGTATAACTTTAAGTCGGGTCGGAGTAAGTACAGCCCAGTGAGTTATATGTAAAAGCCTTTATATCATTGTCGAGGTGATGTCGGATTCTCTATATGGTAACAGTATAGAGATACGCACAACCGTACTTTGTACGGAATTATGGTATTAAGTTACCAAGGAAGGAGTGCCTGTTATGGTATATGTAATCAGTCAGAACGGACAACCACTCATGCCTACTAATAGGCATGGTAAAGTCAAACACTTGCTTAAAAGTGGTAAAGCTAAAGTAGTAAAAAGGTGTCCGTTCACAATCAAACTGTTGTATAGCAGCACTTACTATACACAAAATCTCACTCTTGGTGTAGATACTGGGAGTGGAACTATTGGCAATGCGGTAACAAAAGATAATGGTGATATTGTTTATATGTCAAAGGTAATAGTCAGAAATGACATTACAGACAAAATGACACAAAGAGCCAAATACCGTAGGAATCGCAGAAACCGTAAAACACGATACCGTAAGCCGAGATTCTTAAATCGTAGGAATAGTATTAAAACAAATCGTTTCAGTCCTACTATGGTAAG
>JAILNN010000156.1 GCA_024691565.1 Lachnospiraceae bacterium
TATTAATGGTTTTGGATTTGCTAACAGGAGCGATGGAGTCCGTGATGAAGGGCTCCCTCCTGATTTTAATAAGGACATTAATAGTTTTGATGGAAGTGAAAATAGACCAGAACTTAAAAAGACATTAATTACTAAGATTCAAGATTTATTTGGTCTTAATTTAAGTACTTTAATTATTATTTCTATATCATTAATTATCACCTTTATTTTTTTATATATATTATATTTTTCGTTTTTCAATAGAAAACTTGCTAGAGATTTAAATAAGATTTCTGTTGATATACAGGGTATTGCAAAAGGCGAATTTGAAGGTGATATTAGTTTTTTAAGAGATGATGAGTTGTCTGATATTTCAGATAGCGTTAATGAATTATCTGAAACGATTAATAAGCTTATGGATGCCGAAAGGCAGGCTCTTCGAGCAAATAAAGAATTGATTACTTGTATTGCTCATGACCTTAGAACACCTATTACATCGGTGGTTGGTTATATTCAACTTGCTGTAGATGAAGAGCATTATAATAATGAGCAAAGAAAAAAATATGCTACAATTGCTACCGATAAGGCTGATAGACTTGAAAAGATGATTGAAGACTTATTTAATTTCACAAAGATTACAAGCGGTGAGATTAAACTTAAAGTTTCTAAAATTGATTTAATTAGACTTGTTGAGCAGATGGTTGAAGAATTTTATCCTATGTTTGAGGATAATAGTATTACTACAACTTTTGATAAAAATGCTGATTCTGCTGTTATGATGGCTGATCCATCTTTGATGGCTAGGGCTATTTCAAACCTTATGTCTAATGCTGTAAAGTATGGTAAAGATGGTAAGCGTTTGATTATTGTTTATGAAAAGAAAGACGATGGGTGCGATTTGTCTTTAACTAATTTTGGACTTGCGATTCCTGAAGAAAGCTTGAAAAGGGTTTTTGACAAGTTTTATCGTGTCGAAGATTCTAGGTCGCTATCAACTGGTGGAACCGGTCTTGGTTTAAATATTGCTAAGGAAGTAATAGTTCTGCATGGAGGAGATATCACAGTTAAAAGTGATTTTTCTGGAACTACATTTACCATTCATCTTCCTGAAGAAGTCTTTGTTTAAGATTTCTATTTCCATGCATTATTTCGCATTATAGTGAGAAGGGTTATATTATGCTTAAAGATAAAAAAATCTTCAATGTCATAAATATATTGTTTTTCATAATAAGCATTTTTTTGGTTTCATGCTTTTCCATGAAGTCTATTTCTAGTGCTGAAACTAGCACATCTAGCAATACCTCTGAAATTAAGAAGCTTCAAAATAGAATTCCTTTAAAAATAGGAAATGATGATTTTTACGCCCTTGTTACGTGTAATGATGCGAGTCACGTTAAGTATGGACGTTATATTTGTTTGAAAATTAATCTATATAATAATAAAAGCAAAGACTTTTCTGGATTTTTAAGAGTTAGTTTTCCAGGTCATGATAATAAGATGTTCCAAAAACAGATTTCTGTTAAGAAGAATCATAATCTGAATTTTGATTTTGTTTTCCCTGCATATTTACAAAAGAATTATTTTATTTTATCCCTTGTTACAAAGAATAATGAGGTATTAGTTGCCGATAACTTGGGATTAAATCTTATTCGATATTCTGAAAAGAAGTATATTGGTGTTATTTCTGATGATTATAGTAATTTGGAATATCTAAACAGGTCAGATACAGAATTATTCTACCTTTCACCAAGTGATATTACTGATGACTATAAGATTCTTGATATGTATGATTGTATTGTTATTGGCGATACTGATACGGCATTTGGTGACAATGTTAAAACTGCAATACAGCAATGGATTAATAATGGTGGTACACTTTGTCTTTGTGTGCCTGATTATAATGCAAATACAATTATGTCGTTCTCGGATAACTATGAATTTTATCAGATTAAATATAGAGAGCAGAGTCTTGTGACTAAGACTGCATTCGGTCTTCAAGAGAACGGAATAAATCGTATTAAAGAAGAAATTAAAAATGATTTAAAAGAAGATGTTATAAATGATGTTAAGCAATTTCTTGCTGATAATTTAAGTGTTGAATCATATCTAAAATGGAGCAATAAGATAGCTTACTTGGAGGATAATAGTTATATTATTTCTAAATCAGGCGAAATATATAATGAGCTTTTGCAAAAATTTCCTGCAAATCAGTTGAATGAAAGATTGTCCTTAAACCTTGATGAAGATGAGGATGAGCTTGTTTCTGATGTTAAATTTGGCTACACCAAAAGACCAATTACAACCTTGGATATCCTTAATTCAATTCCTTTGATTACTGAAAATGGTGAAAATATTGTTCAATACATTGAGTGTGAATTAGGAAGAGTCATGTTTTTTGAAACAAGTATTGAGTTTGATGAAGATGAGATTAATCGTGCAATTTGTCATAAGATTACAAATATCATTGTAGATAATATTTCTTCTCAGGCGAAGCAAAGACTTAGAAATGAAGAGTATGAGGATTATAGTAATAATACAAATTCTATTTATTCAAATGGTTTAAATAAAAATGATACGGGTAATCTACCTAACTTAAAATTTTATACTTTGATTCTTTTGCTTTATATAATAATTAATGGACCGCTTATTTATTATATTTTACGAAAAAGAACAAAGAATATGTTTTTCTGGCTTTTTGTTCCAGTATTTTCAGTTGTTTTTACGGTTTTGATCTATATTTTTGGTTCTGCAACGAGAATTGAAAAACCATTTGTAAACTATTTATCTCAAATGAAACTTGAGAATAATGGACAGTCTGTTTTGAATACATATTTCTCGTTTGTTTCTATCAATGATTCGAAATTAGATATTAATTTTGATGGAAATAGGGATATTACTCCTTTTGATAACTATATGAATGTGAGTAATAATAGTGTTGAGGCAGAAGACCCTAAAAAATGTGCTGAAGATTATGATTATGGTATTGAATATTCTGCAAAATCTACTTCGGTAATTTTGCAATCCAATAAGGCATTTGAAAAAGAAAATTTTGAAGATAAGACAGTTGTTAGTGATGCTGGACAGGTAAACTGTACTATTTATAAGGATGCTAATAGGATTTATGGTTCTGTTGAAAATGTCTTTAATTGTGATTTAGTAGATTGTTTTATTTATAATAATGGTTATGTTGTTAAACTTGGAGACATTAAACAGTCAGAAATTATTGAATTTGATTATAGTACTGACGATTATAATTATATTGAGCCTATGAATTATAATTTTGATTTGACAAAATTATCACCAATGCTTCTAAATCATACTATTGATGATAAAAATTCTAGTTATTCAATTACTGAGATGAGAATGAAGGCTCTTATTGAGGCATACATTACGTCACCTCAGAATTCACAAGGAATCTATTTTTATGGATTTTTAAATTCAAATAAGAATAGCTTCATTGAGAATTTTAGTATGAAGTGCTATGGTGTTACAGCTTTTAGCCAGAGTGTTGATGTAAATTACTTATATAACGGCAGTCCAGCACAGTTAACTTTATCTAGTGCAGCTGTTAGCTATGATGAAAATCTTACTGATGGTGTTAATGTTTATAGCAACGATACACAAACGATATCAGTAACCTACAAATTACCAGAAAATATTAATACATTGATTTACAATGCAGATAAAAATGCAGAATTTAATATTTATAATTCGTATTTTTCATATGTTTTCAACGGTTCTGTTTATGCTGTTGATAAGAATAATGGTAAGAAAAAAGTTATTTTTGAGAGTGGTGTTGAAAATACGGTAACTGATTTGAGTAAATATGTCGATAAAGATAATTTGCTTACACTTTACTATAATGTCGAAAAGAGAGCTGATGTTCAGGGACTTAAGTTGCCATTAATTTTGATAGCTTAAGAGTAATTAATGAGAAAGTAATTGTTATTTAGATAATTTTATTTAAACTGTTGTATTTTTTTAGTAGCCATGAGCTGAAAGGAAACCATGTTAGAAGTTAAAAATATTTGTAAGAATTATAAGAAAAAAAGTGTCTTAAAAGACATTTCCTTTACAATTGAAAATGGTAGTATCTGTGGTCTCATGGGTGAAAATGGTGCTGGTAAGTCTACTCTTATGAAGATTATTGCTGGACTTCTTAAATGTGATTCCGGAGAAATACTTTATGATGGAAAGAGTATCTTTAAGAATATTAATTCATTTCAGAAAAATATAGGTTATATGCCTGACTTCTTCGGTGTGTATGATAATCTTAAGGTTACAGAGTATCTATTGTTTTTTGCTGGATTGTATGGAATCTATGGAGACGAGGCTGATGAGAGATGTCTTTACCTTTTGGATAGACTGAATCTTTCGGAAGTAAAAGAGCAATATGTCGATTTTTTATCCAGAGGTATGAAACAAAGGCTTTGTCTAGCTAGATGTTTAATGCATAAGCCTAAGATATTAATTCTAGATGAGCCTTGTTCTGGTATGGATTCGCTTAATAGAACGATTGTTAAGCAATTCCTTATGGAAGAAGCGGAAGCTGAGACAATGATTTTTATTAGCTCCCATGTTATTTCAGATATTTCTGATATTTGCTCTGAACTTTTAGTTTTAGAGGATAATCATATAAAGCTTTCAGGAAATATGGAAGATATTATGGTTGCAATTAATGAGAAGAACCCTATTTATATGACTATTCTTGAAGGAAAAGAAGAGGCTATTCGGATTCTTAAAGAGGATCCAGATGTCTTAAGTATTTCTATTGATGGAAATGAGCTTAGATGCAATATTCGCGGCAATAGAATTAAGGAAGCATTGATATTAGAAGAGCTTGTAACTAATGGAGTTGTGATTTCTTCTTATGACAGACATAAGGGAAATCTTGAAAAGGTATTTTCTGAATTAAAGTAATTAAGAGGATGATATTATGGTTAGAATTAATCCGATTTTTTTAAGAGAAATGCGTTTAAGAGTAAGGAATTCTAAATTTGGAATTAGTATTTTTTGTTTCAATTTGATTATGATTATTATTACTCTATTTGCATTTGAGATGAAGTTTAATGTTAATATTAATGAAAATATAGATTATTCAGGTGTCTATGATTTATTTAATATCATGGTTTTTATTGAAACCCTAATGGTTATATTTATGGTGCCTTCTCTTACTTCGATTAGTATTTCATCTGAAAGAGAGAAGCAGACTCTCGATATCTTACTATCTACGGGAGTTAATTCATATAGTATTATTATTGCGAAGCTCGCTGAATCAATTAGTGTTATTTTCATATATGTTATGTCAAGTTTGCCTATAATTGCCCTTGTATTTACTATTGGCGGAATTACTGGTATAATGTTATTTAAGTTTATTATTGAAATATTTGTTACAAGTGTATTTTTTGGTAGTCTTGGAGTACTTTCTTCTGTGATTACTAAGAAAAATATGACATCGGTAATACTTACCTTTGCCTTTGTATTCTTCTTTTGTTTGATTAGTTTTGGTATTATTATTGGTGTTGATATGCTCAATTCATTCTTTGGTGAAGGTAGTGGATTTTTTCACTTTTTAACTGAGTATACTTCATATATTTTGACTCTTAATCCTATTTTTGATTTAATTATAGTGTTAAGTGGGCAAAATTATAATAATAGTTTATTTGAATTTTTTATGAAATATGTTAATGTTAGTGAGACAGCCCTTAATAATTGGATGACAATTAGTGTTAGTGTTAGATTGTTCTTTTCTGCTATAATAATTATTATAAGTCAAAGACAATTAAAGGTTGTTAAAGGGAGGCAAAAAAGTTGAAAACATCAGATTTTTATTATGATTTACCACAGGAATTGATTGCTCAAGATCCTCTAGAGGATAGATCTTCTTCTAGACTTTTGGTTCTTGATAAGAATAATGGTGAGGTGATTCATGATAATTTTAAGCATATTCTTAAGTATCTAAGAAGGGGAGATTGCCTTGTAATTAATGATACAAAGGTTATTCCTGCAAGATTAATTGGAGAAAGAGAGAATACTGGTGGTAAGGTTGAAGTTCTTCTTTTGAAAAGAAAAGAAGGAAATGTTTGGGAAACACTTGTTAAACCTGGAAAAAAGGCGAGACCTGGATTTAGACTTACCTTTGGTGATGGGCTTTTAAAGGCTGAGATTTTGGAAGTTGTCGATGATGGAAATAGATTGATTAGATTTGAGTATGATGGCATTTTTGAAGAGATTCTTGATAAGTTAGGTGAGATGCCATTGCCACCTTATATTACTCATAAATTGGAAGATAAAAACAGGTATCAGACAGTTTATGCTAAATATGAGGGTTCTGCTGCAGCTCCAACTGCTGGTTTGCATTTTACAGATGATTTGCTTTCAGAAGTTTTGGAAAATGGTATTAATATCGCCAGGGTTACTCTTCATGTAGGTCTTGGAACTTTTAGACCAGTAAAGGTTGATGATGTAACTAAACATCATATGCATACCGAGCATATTAGAGTTAATGAAGAGGCTGCAAATCTAATTAATAAAACTAAGGCTGAAGGTGGAAGAGTAATTTGCGTTGGAACAACTAGTTGTAGAACGGTTGAGTCTGCTACAGGTGATGATGGAATTGTTAGACCATTTGAGGGAGATACATCAATTTTTATTTATCCTGGATATAAGTTTAAGGTGATGGATTGTTTGATTACTAATTTTCATCTTCCTGAGTCGACCTTATTAATGCTTGTTAGCGCTCTTGCTGGCAGGGATAATATTTTGAAGGCGTATGAAGAGGCTGTTAAGGAAAGATATAGATTCTTTTCTTTTGGAGATGCTATGTTTATTTGTGATTTATAATATTCTTAATATTTAAGGAGGCACTTAATTATGGGTTTTACTGTTGAAAATGGGAAAAAACTGTTGTTAATTTATAATCCTATGTCTGGTAGAGAGCAAACGAGAAAGGATTTATCTTATATCGTTGAAGTATTTTGTAAGGCGGGATTTTTGCCTACAGTTATTTCTACTCAGAAGCAGGGTGATGTAATTGAAATCATTGAAAGTATTGGTGAGGAATATGATTTGATTGTTACCTGTGGTGGCGATGGAACAGCTAATGAGATGACAAATGGTCTTGTTAGATTAGAGAATCGCCCAAAATGTGGATATATTCCTACTGGAACAGTTAATGATTTTGCAAATAGTTTAAAGATTCCTACAAGAACTACAGATGCTGCAACTGTCATTACAAATCAAAACTTCTTTAATTGTGATTTGTGTTCTTTCAACGGCAGGATTTTTAATTATGTTGCTGGATTTGGTATGTTTACAAATGTAAGTTATGTTACTCCTCAAGAATCTAAGAATGTTTGGGGTAAGATGGCATATTTCTTTGAGGCTGTTAAGCGATTCGCTGAATATACACCTTGTCATCTTGAAATTGAATATGAAGATCAGAAAATTGAGGGAAGCTATATTCTTGGGCTTGTTTCAAATTCTGAGTATATTGCTAGTATTGATTTTTATGGAAAAAAGAATATAAAGATGGATGATGGTGTATTTGAAGTTATTATGATTAAAGAGTTAAAGAATCCTATGGAAATGCAGGATGTTCTTAATGCACTTATTTCTAGAAATTTCCATTCTAATTATATTTTAAGATTCCAGACAGATTATGTTAAGATTCATTCTAAAGAAAATATGTCTTGGACCTTAGATGGTGAAGATGGTGGAAATGTTACCGATGTTGAGATTAAGAATATTAGAAGAGCAATTCATATTGCTGTTCCTATGGGGAATTTATCGGTTGCAAAACATCAACCAAAACAATTGGAGGATATTAATAAATAAAATGGAAAAAATTGTTATTAAGTATTTTACAGATAAAATTGATAAATTAGAATATATTGATGGGAAGTCAGATTGGATTGATCTTAGAGCTTCTGAAGATATTACACTTAAGAAGGGGGAATTTAAGCTTATTCCTCTTGGCGTTGCTATGAAGCTTCCAGAGGGATATGAGGCTCATATTGTTCCTAGAAGTTCTACATTTAAGAATTTTGGTATTATTCAAACAAATCATTGCGGTATTATTGATAGTTCATATTGTGGCGATAATGATATGTGGAGAATGCCTGCACTTGCTGTTCGAGATACAGAGATTCATGTTAACGATAGGATTTGTCAGTTTAGAATCTTTAAGAATCAGCCAGAGCTTCTTTTTGAAGAGACTACAAAGCTTGAAGGTGAAGATAGAGGCGGTTTTGGAAGTACTGGTAAGGCTTAAATTACTATAAATATATTAATTATGCTAATTTGGAGGAGTTATGAAGATTTTTAATACAGTTGATAAGCTTATTAATTATGGATTATATAATAAAATGATTAATCCACTTGATGTACAGTTTTGTTTAAATAGGGTATTAAATGTCCTATCGTTAGAGGATTATGAAGGAAAATTTGATGGTGTTGATTCTTATGTTAAGAGTGAAGAACCTAAGGAAGAAATTAGTGAAATTCTTTCAGAATTTTTGGATTATGCAATTGAAAATAAACTTATAGAAGATAGTATTACTGAGAAGGATATTTTTGATACTGAGATTATGGCTACTATTACAGAACTTCCTTCTGTTGTAAATTCTAAGTTTAATGATTTATATAAAAATTCACCTTTGGAGGCTACAAATTATTTTTATAAACTTGGCCTTAATTCTAATTATATTAGGAGAGATAGGATTGCAAAGGATAAGAAATGGACAGTTGACACTGAGTACGGTGTTTTAGATGTAACAATTAACTTATCTAAACCGGAGAAAGACCCTAAGGCTATTGCGGCTGCACTTAAATCTAAGGCTGCGGCCTATCCTAAGTGTCAGCTTTGTGTTGAGAATGAAGGTTATAAGGGAAGACTTAATCATCCTGCTAGAGGTAATCATAGAATTATTAGAATAGATATTGATGGTGAAGAGTGGGGATTTCAGTATTCTCCTTATGTTTACTATAATGAGCATTGTATTGTCTTTAATACTAAACATGTTCCAATGAAGATTGATGAATCTGCTTTTAGAAAGCTTTTCTCATTTGTATCTTCATTCCCTCATTATTTTGTTGGTTCTAATGCAGACCTTCCAATTGTTGGTGGTTCTATTCTTACTCATGAGCATTTCCAGGGTGGTCACTATGAGTTTGCTATGGAGAGGGCTGAAATTGTTACTCCTTTGAAGTTTAATGGTTTTGATGATGTGAGTGCGGGTATTGTTAAATGGCCTATGTCAGTTATTAGAATTTCATCTGAAAACTCTGAATCTCTTGTTAATTTGGCAGCTAAGATTCTTGATGCTTGGAGAGGTTATACTGATGAAGATGCTTTTATTTTTGCTGAAACAGATGGAACTCCTCATAATACAATTACTCCTATTGCTAGAATGAGAGATGGCAAGTATGAATTAGATTTGGTTCTTAGAAATAATATAACCACAGACGAGCATCCTCTTGGTGTCTATCATCCTCATGAAGAGTATCACCATATCAAGAAGGAAAACATTGGTCTTATTGAAGTTATGGGACTTGCAGTTCTTCCAGCTAGACTTAAGAGTGAACTTGAAATTGTTGCTTCTAAGATTATTAATGGTGAGGATCTTAGGGCAGATGAAGTTACTGAGAAGCATGCTGATTGGGTGGATGATATCAAAAATAGATATGATGACATTAATAAGGAAAATGTAAATCAGATTATCGAGAAAGAGACAGGTATCGTATTTAAGAAGGTTTTAGAGTGTGCTGGTGTCTATAAGGATACTGAAGAAGGTAAAAAAGCATTCCTTAGATTTGTTGATTATTGTAATAAATAATAGAATTTTATTATTATATATCAAGAATGTGTTATTTTATGTTATTTTAGTGGTTGCTAAAAATGCAATATCACTTTATAATTATACATACTTTTAGTTTAAATATGTTACTTACGATGTGACATAATATTATCAATTACAAGGGAGGATATTTTAATGAATTATGGTTACTTTGATGAAGCAAACCGTGAGTATGTGATTACAAGACCTGATACACCAGCTCCTTGGTGTAATTATCTTGGATCACCAGATTATGGTGCTATCATTTCTAATAATGCAGGGGGATATAGCTTTGTAAAGAGCGGAGCTAATGGTAGAATTTTAAGATATCATTTTAATAGTGATGATACTCCTGGTAGATATATCTATTTAAGAGATGATGAGACTGCTGATTATTGGTCAGCTTCTTGGCAGCCTGTTGGTAAGCCTTTAGATACTTATAAATCAGAAGTTCGTCATGGTACAGCATATACTAAGATGACTGCAGAATATGCTGGTATTAAGTCAGAAGCAACATACTATGTTCCTTTGAATAAGGTTTATGAGGTTTGGTGTGAGCGCGTTACAAACCTTTCTGATAAGCCTCGTAAGATTTCTGTTTTTGGTTATGCTGAACTTTCAAATGATGATAATTATAATCAGGATCAGGTAAACCTTCAGTATACACTTTGTACTACAGTTACTTCTTTCAGAAAGAATAAGATTTATCAGCAGATTAACCTTAACTGGTACAAGGGACCAGACGGAAGCAATGGTAAGGAACGTTTCTTTGGTCTTGCTGGTCAGAAGGTTACTTCATATAACGGTGATAAGGAAGCTTTCATTGGAAGATATCATGATTATGGCAATCCTGTTGCAGTTGAGAATGGTAAGTGTGATGGAGTTTGCAACTATAATGAAAACAGTTGTGGTGGACTTCATACAGCTCTTGAACTTGCTCCAGGTGAGACAAAGACTTGTGTATTTATCTTAGGAAGACATAAGGAATCTGTTGCAGATGAGATTATTGCTTCATATGAAGATACAAGTGTTTGCGATAAAGAAGTTGAAGAATTAAAGAATTATTGGCATGCTAAGCTTAATAACTTTAAGATTAATACTCCAAGTCCTGCATTCAATGCAATGGTTAATACTTGGAATGCATATCAGTGTTTCTTGACATTTACATGGTCAAGAGCAGCTTCTTTCATCTACTGTGGTGAGAGAAATGGATATGGATATAGAGATACAGTTCAGGATATTCAGGGTGTTATCCATACAGATCCTGAGGCAGCTCTTGATAAGATTCGTTTCATGCTTTCAGCTCAGGTTGATAACGGTGGTGGACTTCCACTTGTTCGTTTCGATCATGAAGAAAGAGCTGGTCATGAGGGAACTCCTGATGATCCGGATTATGTTCGCGAGACAGGTCATCCAGCATATAGAGCTGATGATGCACTTTGGCTTTTCCCAACAGTTTACAAGTATGTTTCTGAGACTGGAAATCTTGACTTTGTTGATGAGGAAATTACATGGTCTAATATCGATGAGAAGGCTACGGTTTATGAGCATTTAAAGAGAGCTATTGATTTCTCAATGAATCATCTTGGACCTCATGGTCTTCCTGCTGGACTTCATGCTGACTGGAATGACTGCTTACGTCTTGGTAAAGATGGTGAATCATCATTCGTTGCTATGCAGCTTTACTATGCATTTACTATTATGCGTAAGTTTGCTGAGCATAAGAATGATACTGAATATATTGCATATCTTGATAAGACTCAGGAAGAGGTTGGAAAGAAGATTAATGACCTTTGGTGGGAAGATGATAGATATAACAGAGGTTTCAAGGAGACAGGAGAACTTATCGGTTCTAAGAATGATCCTGAGGCTTCAATGTGGCTTAATCCTCAGTCTTGGGCTATTATTTCAGGTCTTGCAACTAAGGATCAGGCTGAAAAAGCATTAGAGTCAGTTGAGAGAGAGTTAAATACAGAATATGGTGCTAAGGTAATGGCTCCTTCTTATGTTGATCATTACTTTGATGGTGCTCTTGCTGGTCTTTTCCCACCTTCAACTAAGGAAAATGGTGGTATCTTCTCACAGACTCAGGGATGGATTATCCTTGCTGAAGCTCTTATGGGACATGGAAATAAAGCATTTATGTACTTCGAAGAGAGTTCACCTTCTTCTCAGAATGATAAGGCTGAAATCAGAAAGCTTGAGCCATATGTACATGGTCAGTATACAGAAGGTGATGAGAGCCCATTCCATGGACGTTCACATGTTCATTGGCTTACAGGTACAGCTTCAACATGTATGGTTGGCTGTGTTGAGGGTATTTGTGGTATCCGTCCTGACCTTGGTGGAATTTTAATTGCTCCTTCAATTCCATCTGATTGGAAAGAATTCACAATGGAGAAGGAATTCAGAGGATGTAAGCTTAACATTAAGGTTGAAAATCCTAATGGTAAGGAAAGTGGATGCACAGAATTCTATGTAAATGGTGAGAAGATGGATGGAAATTATATTCCTGCTGATAAGCTCACAAAAGACACAGAAGTTAGAATGGTAATGTAATTATTTGAATTAGTTTTTAATTAGAATTTATATATTCGGGGTTTAAGGTATCATGACAGAGAGGTTGTGATACCTTTTTCCCTATACAAATTAGCTTGATCTATATTCATCAGGTTTTTATTATAAACCCAAAATGGTTTATAAGGAAAAGAGGCTTTTATGAAAACAGATGTAGTAATTGTTGGAACAGGTGCAGCTGGACTTTTTGCGGCCCTACATATGCCTTCACACAAGAAGGTTCTTATGATAACCAAGAAAACAGCTGAAGAAAGTGATTCATATCTTGCTCAGGGTGGAATTTGTATGCTTCGTAATGAAGATGATTATGATGGATACTTTAATGATACTATGAAGGCAGGTCACTATAAGAACGATAAGAAATCTGTAGATATTATGATTCGTTCTTCTCAGGAAATTATTTCTGAGCTTATTGAATATGGTGTTGATTTTGAGCATCATCATGGTCATCTTGCCTATACTAAGGAGGGTGCGCATGGAAGACCTAGAATTCTATTCCACGAGGACCAGACTGGTAAGGAGATTACTAGTAAGCTTTTAAGAAGAGTTAAAGAGAGAGATAATATTATCATCTTAGAAAATACAACAATGATTGATTTTATTGTTAATGAGAATAAAGCATGTGAAGGCATTGTTGTTGAGAATTCTGATGGTTCTATCGGTATTATTCAGGCACTTTATACAGTTCTTGCCTGTGGAGGTGTTGGTGGTATTTATAGGAATTCTACTAACTTCAGACATATTTGTGCCGATGCAATTGCTATTGCAATGAATCATGGAATTGAACTTAGAGATATGGGTTGTGTTCAGATTCATCCAACTACTCTATATTCTGAAAAGCCTGGCAGACGTTTCCTTATTTCTGAGTCTGTTAGAGGTGAGGGAGCAATCCTCTTAAATAAAGAGGGAAAAAGATTTGTTAATGAGCTTTTGCCTAGAGATGTCGTTGCTAATGCGATTTGGGCAGAGATGGAAAAGGATAAAACTCCTTATGAATGGCTTTCTTTTGAAAAGATTCCAGAGAAAAAGATTAGAACTCATTTTCCAAATATTTATAGGAAATGTTTGGAAGAGGGATATGATTGCTTGAAGGAACCAGTTCCTATTGTTCCAGCCCAGCACTATTTTATGGGTGGAATTAAGGTTGGTTATTCTAGTAAAACAAGCATGGAAAGACTTTATGCTGTTGGTGAGACTTCTTGTAACGGTGTTCATGGAGCAAATCGTCTTGCAAGTAATTCGCTCCTTGAATCAATGGTATTTGCTCAAAAGGCTGCTTGTGAGATAGCTGTAAATATTGATGGAATGGAACTTTCACCAGATGCTGGTTTCCTTGTGGACTACAGTAAGTATAATGATTTAACTAAGCTTAAGAAGGATAATAAGGAAAAGGTTCTTAAGATGATTGAGACTCTTAAGGCTGAGATGCAGAGTGAGTTTGAAAAGGAAAGTAATGAAATGACATCGGATGAAGTTGAGGAATAAAGGAGACTATTTAGATATGATGGAAGATTTAATTAAGTTTAAGATGAATGCTGATGAGCTTATTTTACAGGCTTTAAGAGAAGATATCACTAGTGAAGATATTTCAACTAATTGTGTTATGAAGGAAGCTGTAATGGGTAGCGTTCAGTTGATTGCTAAGGAAGATGGAATCATTTGCGGCCTTCATGTTTTTAAGAGGGTTTTTACACTTCTTGATGAAGAGACTGTTGTTGAGTTTAAGGTTAATGAAGGTGATCAAGTTAAGGTTGGTGACTTGATGGCTGTTATTACAGGTGATATTAGAGTTCTTCTTTCAGGAGAAAGAACAGCTCTTAACTATCTTCAGAGAATGAGTGGTATTGCGACCTATACATCTAAGATTGTTAAGCTTTTAGAGGGAACAGGTATTACACTCTTAGATACAAGAAAAACAACTCCTAACATGAGAATCTTTGAAAAATATGCAGTTAGAGTTGGTGGTGGAAAGAACCATAGATATAATCTTTCTGATGGTGTTATGCTTAAGGATAATCATATTGCTGCAGCAGGTGGAATTACTGAGGCTGTTAAGCAGGCAAAGGATTATGCTTCATTTGTGCATAAAATTGAGGTTGAAACAGAGAATCTTGATATGGTTAAAGAGGCTGTTGAAGCTGGAGCTGACATTATTATGCTTGATAATATGACTCCAGATCAGATGAAGGAAGCTGTTAAAATCATTGATGGAAGAGCGCTTACAGAATGTTCTGGTAATGTTACCCGCGAAAACATCGAAAAGATGAAGGATACAGGCGTTGATTTCGTATCAAGTGGAGCCTTAACACATTCTGCTCCAATTCTTGATATTTCAATGAAAAACTTGAAAAGAATATAATATTTTTTGTTGACATCATATCTATTTGATGATAATATACCAAGGTATGCCGCTCAGTGTGGTTTTTGAAGTATTTCTTATGATTTTCCATATGAAATCACCAAAACTGGCGAGTAAATTTATTTAAAGTAAGGAGGAAGTTTCATGTACGCAATTATTGCAACAGGTGGTAAGCAGTACAAGGTATCTGAAGGTGATGTTATCAATGTTGAAAAGCTCGGTCTTGAGGAAGGTGCAGAGGTTGTATTTGATAATGTTGTTCTTGTAAGTGATGATTCAGGCGTTAAGGCTGGTGCTGATGTTAAGAACGCAACAGTTAAGGCTAGCGTTGTTGTCGAAGGTAAGGCTAAGAAGGTTATCGTTTACAGATATAAGAGAAAGTCAGGATACCATAAGAAGAATGGTCATAGACAGGCTTTCACAAGAGTTAAGATTGAAGCTATTAATGCTTAATTATTAACACGACTTAAAGAGGTGTAATTTGAAAATAACTGTAAAAGAAGAAGATGGTATCTATACTTCTTTTAAGACAGAGGGCCATGCAGGCTTTGCTGAAGAAGGTTATGATATCGTTTGTGCAGGAGTTTCAGCTTTAGTTATTAATTTTATTAATTCTATTGATGAACTTTGTGATGATAAGTTTGAATTTAATAAATCGGATGATTTTGGTGAATCATCAAGCGAAGCTGATATTATTGAATTTAGATTTATATCTATTCCTTCAAAGGATGCACAGTTACTTTTTAAATCCCTCGTGATTGGATTAAAGGATATTCAAAACAGCTACGGAACAGAGTTTGTTCAAGTAGATATTATTTGAAAGGATGGTAAAAGTTCATGTTAAAGATGAATCTTCAGTTATTCGCTCATAAAAAGGGTGTTGGTTCTACTAAGAACGGTAGAGATTCTGAGTCAAAGAGACTTGGAGCTAAGCGTGCAGACGGACAGTTTGTAAAGGCTGGAAACATTATTTACAGACAGCGTGGAACAAAGATCTTACCTGGATTAAATGTTGGACGTGGAAGTGATGATACATTATTCGCTACAGAGAGCGGAATTCTTCGTTTCGAACGTAAGGGTAGAGATAAGAAGCAGGCTAGCGTATATCCTGTTGAAGCAGAATAAGAAATAGTAATTTAATTATTATTTTTAATTTAGATCTTAATTAAGGGCTGCCTTTTTAACTAGGGGCAGCTTCTTTTTTTATCGAAAGGATGTAGAATTCTATGTTTGCAGATAAAGCCACTATTTACATTCGTTCAGGTAAAGGCGGAGATGGACATGTTAGTTTTAGACGTGAACTATATGTTGCTGCGGGTGGACCGGACGGAGGAGACGGCGGAGATGGCGGAAATCTAATTTTTGAAATAGATAAAAGCCTTAATACATTAAATGATTTTAGATATAAGAGAAAGTTTTCTGCCGGAAATGGTGAAGAAGGTGGAAAACGCAAGATGCATGGTAAGAACGGTGAAGACATGGTACTTAAGGTTCCAGAGGGTACTGTTGTACGTGACAAGGAAACAGGCAAGGTTATCGTTGACATGTCTGGCGATAATAATAGAGTAGTTGTTCTTACTGGTGGAAAAGGTGGCAAAGGAAATATGAACTATGCCACACCTACAATGCAGGTTCCTAAATATGCTCAGCCAGGTCGTCCTGCTAAGGAACTTACTGTTGAGTTGGAATTAAAGCTTATTGCTGATGTAGGATTAATTGGTTTTCCTAACGTTGGAAAATCTACACTTCTTTCAAGAATAAGTAATGCTAAGCCTAAGGTTGCTAACTACCATTTTACAACACTTCAGCCTATGCTTGGAGTTGTTGATGTTCCTGGAACGGGTGGTTTTGTTTGTGCAGATATTCCTGGGCTTATTGAGGGAGCAAGTGAAGGAATTGGTCTTGGACATCAGTTTTTAAGGCATGTTGAGAGAACAAAGGTATTCGTACATGTTGTTGATGCGGCTTCTACTGAAGGAAGAGATCCTTTAAATGATATCAATGTTATTAATTCTGAGTTAGAAAAGTATAGCAAAGAATTACTTGAGAGACCTCAAATCATTGTTGCTAATAAGATTGATGTCTTTAGTGGAAATGAAGAAGATACGGTTGTTTCTCTTCTAAAAGAAGAATTTGAACCTAAGGGTATTCCTGTTATGGCCGTTTCTGCTGTTAGTGGAAAGGGAATTAAGGAACTCTTATATAAGATTTGTGATGTTCTTTCTAAGTGTGATAGCGAACCTGTTACCTATGAACAGGAATTCTTCCCAGATGACATTACAACTAATGATGAACCTGTTCGTGTTTACTATGATAGTAAAGAAAAGGAATATGTTGTTGAGGGTTCAAGAGTTGAGAGAATGCTTGGATATACAAATCTTGATTCTGAAAAAGGATTTGATTTCTTCCAGAAGTTCCTTAGAAATAATGGTATTATTGAAGAGTTAGAAAAGCTTGGAATCAATGAAGGAGATACTGTTAGACTTTATTCATTGAGTTTTGAGTACTATAAATAATTACTACTGATTTGGTGAATACTAAAATTAAATTTCAAAGGGTGATTTTATGAATCTTGAAATTAAACTTGAGAGCTTTGATGGGCCACTTGATTTGCTTTTGCACCTTATTGAGCAGAATGAGATTGATATTTTTGACATACCTATTGTTCAAATTACAGATCAATATTTGCAATATGTTCAAGCAATGCAGGAACTTGCAATGAATGATGATACAGCGACAAAAGAGAAGATAAGAAGCCGTAGTATGGATGATATGAGTGAATTTATGCTTATGGCGGCTACTCTTTTAAGTATTAAATCTAAGATGCTCCTTCCTGTTGAGGTGGATGAGGAAACTGGTGAAGAGATTGACCCTAGAGCTGAGCTTGTTGAAAGACTTTTGGAATATAAAGTATATAAATATGCTTCTGGAGAACTTAAAGATAAGCATGAAGGAGCTGAAAAGCTTCTATTTAGGGATTCTTCAATTCCACCAGAAGTTAGTTCATATAGAGAAGATGTTGATGTTTCAGAACTTCTAGATGGTATTACGCTTTCGAAATTGCAAAGTATCTTCTATGATGTTATGCATAGACAGATTGAGAGAAAGGATCCGATTAGAAGTAATTTTGGTCAGATTAAGAAAGAACCAGTTTCTCTTGAGGATAGGATTGACTATATAGAGAATTATTCTCAAACTCATAAAAAGTTTTCATTTAGAAATCTTTTAGAAGAAGCTGAGGATAAACTCACTGTTATTGTTACCTTCCTTGGAGTATTAGAACTTATGAAAATGGGAAAACTTGTTGTTTCACAGGATGGAATTTTTTCTGATATTCTAGTTGAAACTGTAGGAGCAAAATGAAATCTATTTGTTTGAGGTATATATTATGAATCTTAAAGAATTAGAGGCTGCAATTGAGGCTATACTTTTTACTATGGGAGATGCAGTAGGAGTTGATCAAATTGCTGCAGCAACCGGACAGGATGAGGAAACTGTTAGAAATGTGATTAGAAATATGATGACAGAGTATTCTGGAAAAAGTCATGGTATTCAGATTATTGAGCTTGATGGTGCTTTTCAGATGTGTACAAAGCCTGAAATGTATGAGAATATCATTAGTATTACTCATGTACCTAAGAAACATGTTATTACAGATGTTTTATTAGAAACATTATCAATTATTGCATATAAGCAACCTGTTACTAAGCTTGAAATCGAAAGAATTAGAGGTGTTAAGAGTGATCATGCTGTAAATAAGCTTATTGAATATAATCTTGTTCAAGAAGCTGGAAGACTTGATGCACCTGGTAGACCAATTCTTCTTTCTACAACAGAGGATTTTCTAAGAAATTTTGGACTTGGTTCTCTTTCAGATTTACCTGAAATTAAGCCTGAAAAGGTTGAGGACTTTAAGACCGAGGTGGAAGAGGAAGTTCAGCTTAAATTTGAATTTTAATCTATATTAATAATAAGGGCTTGTGAAATTAGATGAGTAATCATCATGTTTTCACAAGCCCTTTGACTTAGTCGGAGTAAAAACCCCGACTAAACTATATTTTACTGAATAAACGCGAGTTCTGTTATTTCAACTGTCTCTGCATTCTTTATTTCTTTATAATCATCAATTCCTTTGATTAGTTTTGCACTAGAATATACACCTTCGTATACACCGGTAAAACCACCAGCTACTTCTGATGAGAGATGCTGAGAATCGGCCTCTCCAAGAAGTTTTTCTTCTCCATTGATAATTGCAAAAAAGCTATAGTTAGCATTTGTAGAAATAATTTTTAAGGTTATTTCATCATTCTTTTTAATTGGAATGGATTTAGTTAAACCAATCGCACTGCCCACATGGAAACGAGCGAATACAAAACCTTCACCATTTTCTTCAATTACACGTGCTATTTCATAGTGGTGTTTTTCATCCATTATTGCAGTTAAACCAGCTTCACCAATTGCTCCTGAAAATTTAGCACTAAATTCGGTGTTAAATTCAGATTGTCTTACACCTAAAAATGTTGGAGTATCAACATCATCAAGAGTAATAGTAGTTGGTGTTAATGATATTTTATCATCCTTGATATCATAATTTGAATTAACTGGGCATCTAATGTATGACATCCTATGGTAATCAGTTGACTTAAATGGCATTTTAAAATTATAATCCATCATTTCAGCATCAGACTTATACATCTTATCAACGTTGATTTCCATTTCGTCATAGACATGACCTTCAACTCCTGCTCTAAACCATTCACCGTCCCAAGTAATTGGTACTAAGAAAACTTCACGTCCAAGTTGGTGGAAAGGCATCCAATCACTTTGGATTCTAAAACCAAGGCAAACCATAAATGTTTCACCATCTGCGTTAGTGACTAAATCAGCATGTCCGATTCCCTGAATATGGGATTCATGTCCACCTAAATCCTTATTTGAAAGGATAGGATTATTTTTATATGTATTGAATGGTCCTGTAATTGATGCAGAGCGAGAGACAGTTACCATATGACCATATTCTGTACCGCCTTCAGCAGCCATTAGATAATAGTAGTTACCGAATTTATACATATGTGGACTTTCAAGATAGCGTCCGCCATTACCATTCCAGATAGGCATTGATGGAGTAAGTCTTTCTCCAGTTTCAATATCGATTTCACATTGGAAAACACATCCGCGACCATTTGAATCTGAGCCATTGCTAATAAAATATGTTTTACCATTTTCAAAGAAGAGCGATGGATCAATTCCTCCCTGGTCTACAAAGATTGGTTCTGACCATTCACCATATATATCATCTGTGTAAATATAAAAGTTTTTGTGATATGTATCGTTAGTGGTTACCATATAAAAACGGCCATTATTATATCTGATTGTTGGAGCAAATACTCCACCAGAAGAGTTAATCTTATCTAGTTCAACTTGTGAAGGCCTAGAAAGAGCATTACCTATTTGCTTCCAATGAATTAAATCTTCGCTTTCGAAGATTGGAACTCCTGGAAAATAATGCATTGTACTGCAAATTAAGTAGAATTTACCTTTTGCATAACAAATACTAGGATCGGCATAAAAGCCTTTAATAATAGGATTTTTTACCTTCATAATTTCTCCTTTTAATCTTTATAATATATGAGTTAAAATAATTATAGTCTTGAGAAAACCTCACCTAAACCGCAGTTAATAACAAGGTCTGCTGAATTATCCATTGAAGTTTTACTCTTATTAATCAGGACTAAATGAGAACCATTAAAATATCTAAGGAGGCCTGCTGCAGGATAAACTACAAGAGATGTTCCACCAACAATTAAAAGGTCTGAGGTTGCAATTGAATTAATGGCTCCTGTGACAGTATCATCGGATAAGCCTTCTTCGTAGAGAACTACATCTGGCTTAATTATTCCACCACAACTACATTTTGGAATATCTGTAGATTTTTCAATTACATCAATATCATATTGTTTGCCGCATTTCATGCAATAATTCCTTTGTACTGTACCATGTAACTCATAAACTGTTTTTGAACCAGCTGCCTGATGTAAGCCATCAATATTCTGTGTTACAATTGCTGAAAGTTTTCCTTTTTCTTCGAGTTCAGCTAGTTTTATATGAGTTATATTTGGTTTAACATCATGAATAATTAGTTTATCCCTATAAAAATCATAGAATTCCTTTGTATGACGCATAAAAAATGAGTGGGAGAGCATGGTTTCAGGTGGATAGTCATATTTTTGATTATACAATCCATCTACTGATCTAAAATCTGGAATACCGCTCTCGGTTGATACTCCAGCGCCTCCGAAGAACACAATTCTATTTGATTCATCTACCCATTTTTTTAGGGTTTCTATATTTTCTAAAAGTTCAGAAGAAAGTTCCATAGCAATTCCTCCTAGTATAATAATGATGTAGTTAATTGAGACTACTTGGTTAACAAGTTTATATATTTCATATCTTAAAAGATAACAGAAGAAGGTGTTCTTCCTTCATCAGATGTTATCTTAAATTATTATCATGTCTGACGGCTCCTGATAGACACCAGACAAAACATAAGGTATTATCTCTTAGGATAGGACAAAGAAT
>JAILNN010000159.1 GCA_024691565.1 Lachnospiraceae bacterium
TATAGGAATTAGGAATATAGGATTAGTCATCTAACTCTCTAAAATCTCTTACCGACCCAATATAATGATAATCATTTATCTTTTTAACAACACTTTCTAACTTTAATGATAAATTACTACTCTTTTTCCTTATAAAATAAATCAAATCCGATATACTACTTTGCGAAATATCATTAGAATTGCGTGTCCCATTCATCCCCAAAAAGTTCGCCGTTAAAGAAAATGTATTAAGATCAATTACAAAAATATCATTTCTATTATTGATTTTTGACTTAACAAGGTTAAAGAATAATCTGTCCTGTTCAAAGTATCCTCCCGGAACATAAAAACAAGATACCTTAGAGGAAATATTTATATTATCATTTTTAAATACTATCCCCTCTGAATTCTCCGCCAAGAAATCAATAATCTTAACATATATTTCTTCAGCACTTTGAAACTTAGAAATGAATTTGATTTTTCTGGATGAGTTTTTAAC
Organism: Lachnospiraceae bacterium; assembly: GCA_024691565.1. Lineage (GTDB taxonomy): Bacteria > Bacillota > Clostridia > Lachnospirales > Lachnospiraceae > JAEEJA01. The sequence goes on from JAILNN010000159.1 coordinate 479, forward strand.
CCCTTCTCTTGGGTTATCAAAAATAACATAACTTAAGACTGCATCCATAGATTCATCATTATCAAATATTCTCAAATACTCATCACAATCTTCACATAGAAAAACATCCAATACATTCTTTTCAGAAAATTTTTCTAAAGTATACTCTCTTAGTTTATCCTTAGAACTAAATGATCTAAACCCCATAACATCCTGTTTATTAAGCTTTAAATAATCAATTAGTTTTTTAACAAACCTAGAACCGGAAAAGAATCCGACATTTAACATATAATTATTCCCGTAGATTTAATCTGAATAAAAACAACAAAGGCAATTAAAGTAAAAGGTGCAAGAATAATCTTAGTCATTTCCCCAGACTTATTCTTTTTACGTTTAATTATTTTAAAAACCCCATAAACCCCTGTTAAACAAAGCATCATCATAAAAACAATTGCTGAAACCTTAATTCCATAAAACCCTGCAATCACAGAATATAGTTTTACATCACCTGCTCCAAACATTAGATATTTATAAAACCAAAAACCAATTACAAGAACAAAAACGCTCGATCCGATGACTAATCCTATATTCCTAATTCCTATAAGTACTCCCTCTTTATTAACCAGTGCACTAACAAACGAAAGAACACAAGCTAAAGCCCAACCAATAATTACTAGTGAGTTCCATATCTTATTTGTTTTAATATCACTGATACAGGAAATGCTTAAGATTATAAATAAAATACAAAACCTAAAAATCTCTACAATCAATAAAACCACCAACTTTCTTTTTCAATTTTCAAAAGTGTGATTCTTTTATATCATCCCATTTAGCTTACGTCAAATCGTGTTTTTTTGTGCACTTTTAACAAAATTACACCCCTGATTTTGTTAAAGAAAAACAAAGAAAAATTTTTATGCCTTGTAAATATTTCACAAAAATTGACATGTTTTTACTTATAAATTTTGTATAATATTACCCAGAGAAAATTTCAAGAATCGCGAAATTACAAAGAAAACTTAAAAATATTTGAGAACAAGTCTCAAATCATACTTTTCACTCAAAAAAAAATTTATTTTTTTTTATTTTTTTAGAATAATAATCCATGGAAAACAAAAAAAACCGAAGAGTAAAGATACTCTCCGGCTTCAATAACCAAAATCAATATTCAAATAATGAGATAAACTATTTATGCTTATAATCTGTCAATGTAACCTTGATAACTATATCCGAATCCAAGTAATCCTGAAGTCCCCTGATAATCTCATTTGTTATCTTAGTTCTGGAAACATCATTTTCCTTAAACTCTCTAATTGTATTAATAACTATCTCAGTAATATCATTTTCTTCTTTCTTAATTTTCTTAGAAAGCTTTTTATACTTTTCGTCATTAGAATTCAACACAAGAGTATAGCCATCAATCTCAATATAATGCTGCTCTTCACCTTCAGAAACAGCAAGTGCAATAGTTTCCTTCTTCTTAAAGCTCACAGGATAATTAACTAAATCCTTTGAATCATATGATGTTGAATTATCTGTTAAATCAAGTTTTAATAACTCTGCAACCTTATCGATTAAAGGATCAGTATTTGCATACTTTGGCACTAAAATCCATATACATAAAACTGTTCCAAGAATTAAAATTACTGTAAGAAGCAAAACAATAAGGTTTGTTACACGATTCTTCATTTTAATCCCCCTAAAAATAACGCGTTATTGAAATCTTAATCAACACTACCGTTATTATCATTTATATATTTATATACCATTTCCTTACTAAGCAATTCATTAGTAATGGTGATAAGTGTTCCCTTAACACCAGCTGAATGTGAGTATATTATACCTGCTGATTCACATTTTTTCAATGCATTTATTATAACAGAACGAGTAATGTCAATTTCAGAGGCCAAACGACTTGTAACAATCCTTCCCTCTTCCTTACCATTAAGGTTTTTAAGAATATGGTAAACAGCCTTTAATTCAAGACCTGAAAGAGTTGAAAGTGCGATAGAAACATCATCTGTCTTACGAGTCACATTCATAAGCTCTTCACTCTTAGACATGCTAATATAAAGACCAAAAACTGTTATTGTATGCTCTAAAAGAATAATATCATCAATATAATATGGTGAATTATTATTATAAACCAAAACTGTTCCAAGATGCTTATTTGAAACAAGAATAGGTGAAATCATTCCATAATATGACTTAGAATCTTCAAACTCAAGTCCCATAGTATGGAAATTAATATTGTCCTGAGTTGACATTACAGACATAAATCTATTAGCTATTGTCTTCTCAAGAATTGACCCCCTCTTAAGGTTAGCAAGCATAGGAATCTTAGGAATCTCTTCTCTTCCAGCAATTCCAAGAACCTTTCCTCTGCTACTAAATAATATTATATTAACACCCATTATTTCTGAAAGACAACTACAAACTGTATTAAAATCGAGCTTATTAGTTCCTTCATTCATTATCAATGAATTAATCTTTCTCGTCTTATCAAGTAATTCAAGACTCATTTTACTATACCTCTATTTTTCCCTAATTATTTTCTTTAGAACTGTTAGAATCCTCAGAAGATTCAGCCTTATTCATTACATGCTCGCAATCTTCGCTCATGCAAACAAGCTTATTTCCCTTTTCAACCATGAAGCCACCACACTTTGGACAACGAGTCTGTGAAGGCTTCTGCCATGATACGAAATCACACTCAGGGAAAGTAATACATCCGTAAAATCTTCTTCCTTTGCGTGTCTTCTTAATAACAATGTCTGCACCACATTTAGGACAGGTAATTCCTGTTTTCTCAAAATATGGCTTGGTATTCTTACACTCAGGAAATCCTGGACATGCAAGGAATTTTCCGAAAGGACCATACTTAACAACCATGTTTCTTCCACAAACCTCGCAAATTTCATCCGAAACTTCATCGTGAATTTCAACATGCTCAAGCTCTTCCTCAGCCTTCTTAACAGCTGATTCAAGGTCCGGATAGAAGTTCTCAATAACAGTCTTCCACTTAATATCGCCCTCTTCAACACCATCTAAAAGAGCCTCAAAATTAGCAGTAAAATCAACATCAACAATACTAGGGAAGGATGTCTTCATGATTCCAGTAACAACCTCACCTAACTCAGTAATATAAAGATGCTTATTTTCCTTAGCTACATAATGCCTCTTAATAATGGTTGTAATTGTAGGCGCATAGGTACTAGGTCTACCAATACCCATTTCCTCTAAGGTCTTAACAAGTGAAGCCTCAGTAAAATGAGCTGGTGGCTGAGTAAAATGCTGCTTTTCAGCAAATTCAGTCTTGTTAAACTTCATGCCTTTTTCAATTTTTTTATGTTTCTTGCTACCTTCTAACTTATCTTCTTCAGACTGATAAACATTTAAATAACCTTCGAAGGTAACAATATTATCACTTGTAGTAAATCTATAATTCTCAGAATCAATCTTAATTGATGTACTCTCGATAACAGCATCTGCCATCTGACTAGCAAGGAATCTTCTCCAAATCAACTGATATAATCTAAACTGATCTCTAGTTAAAAATTCCTTAATAGATGCAGGTGTTAAATCAACATAGGTAGGTCTAATAGCTTCATGAGCATCCTGGATCTTCTTTGTCTCTTTCTTCTTTTTATCCGCCTTATCACCAGACAAGAAATCCTCACCAAAGTTTACACGAATGTAATCCTCAGCGGCCGCCTTAGCTTCATCAGAAATACGAGTAGAATCAGTTCTTAAATATGAGATAAGACCAATTGTACCCCTCTTCTTGATAGCAACACCTTCATAAAGGCTCTGAGCAACGCTCATAGTCTTATTTGTAGAAAAATTAAGAGTCTTACCAGCTTCCTGCTGCAAAGTAGAGGTTGTAAAAGGAAGTGGTGCCTTTCTATTCTTAGAAGAAACCTTAACTTCAGAGATTTCAAACTTCTCTCCTTTTAGTTTCTCTAAAATATCATCTACCTCTTCCCTACTCTTTAACTCCATCTTCTTAGTCTTACTTCCATAGAAGTTAGCTGTAAGACTTGTATTCGCGGTCTTTCCCTTAAATTCTCCGCTAATTGACCAATATTCACTAGGAATAAAATTATTTATATCTTCTTCTCTATCTGCAATAATTCTTAAGGCAACAGATTGAACACGACCTGCACTCAAACCTCTTTTAACCTTAATCCAAAGCAATGGGCTAATCCTATAACCCACCATTCTGTCAAGGACACGCCTAGCTTGCTGAGCATCAACACGATTCATGTCAATATCTCTTGCATTCTTAATCGCAGCCTTAACTGCATTTTTAGTAATCTCATTAAATGTAATTCTGTATGACTTCTTGCTATCTAATTTAAGTGCTGCTGCAAGATGCCAGCTAATAGCTTCCCCTTCACGGTCCGGGTCGGTTGCTAAATATATCTTATCAGCTTTTTTAACCTTTGCACGAAGTTTCTGCAAAAGTTCTCCCTTACCTCTGATAGTAATATACTTAGGCTCATAATCATTCTCAACATCAACACCAAGAGTACTCTTAGGAAGGTCTCTTACATGACCCATTGATGCCACAACATCATAGTTCTTTCCTAAAAATTTTTGAATTGTAGTTGCCTTAGATGGCGACTCCACAATCACAAGATTCTTAGCCATTTCATTGCCTCCAGTAACTAATAATTGTTACAATAATCTCATTTTTTCGTTGAATTGTAACTAAAATTTCGTTTGTTGTTGAACACATTCCAAACAAAACATTACAATACTACACCATTTCTTAAACATTTTCAAGATTTTTTTACATTTTTAGTTCAGAACCACCACATAATGCTGATTTCCAGCGTCCCTGATATAATCCTTAATCTCAAGATTAATTAAAATGCTAGTCACATCCTGTATCCTAAGACCACTCCCAGAAACGATTTCAGAAATATGTATCGGCTCAAGCGAAAGAATATTATAAACCTTCTTTTCATATTCAGTAAGATTTTTTTGTCTATCATTACGAGCATCAACCGTTGAATTGTCTAAGAAAATCCCAAATGCATCCAAAATATCCTTAATCTCTGTAACAACATTTGCCCCATTTTTAATTAAGTAATTACTTCCAGCGTAATGCGGGTTATGGATGCTTCCAGGAATCACAAAAATATCCTTTCCCTGATCAAGCGCTAAATTAGCTGTAATAAGCGAACCTGACTTTTTGCCAGCACCAACAATTAGCACAGCATCAGAAAAACCACTAATAATCCTGTTTCTCATAGGAAAATTTCTTGCAATAGGCGATGTGCGAGGAACAAATTCAGATATTACTCCTCCTCTCTCCTTCATCTCCTCATAAACTCTAAAATTTTCCCTAGGATAACAAATATCCACACCACAACCAAGGATTCCATAGGTTTTAGCTCCCTTTACCTTAAGGGCACCGATATGAGCATTAACATCAATTCCTCTTGCTAAGCCACTAATAACCCTGATATTATGCTCTGCCATCTCTGTTGCAAACTTTTCAGCAGTCTGAAGACACTCATAATCAGCATTTCTAGCTCCTACAACAGCAACACTCAACCTATCATTTTCAGGTAATTCACCATAATAAAACAGTGAAAATGGAGGATCAGTAATATTCATAAGCTTCTCTGGATAATTTTCGTCAGCATAATAAGTAAACTTAATTCCAGCCTTCTCATTCTCCTCAAGTTCCCTTCTAAAGCTATCACTCCTCCTTAAATCACATAAGATTTCAACATCCTTTTTATTTAATGCGCCAGACTTCATTATTTCAGCCTCCGTAGCCTTATAAATTCTTTCAGCACATCCAAAATATTCTAAAAGCTTATTAACCTTAACTATTCCAATTCTCTCACCCTTTGCAAGCCAATAAGCATATTCTTTATTCTCCATAGTCCTCCATTCTGCAATAATTTGCGAAAATCTAATTAACAAAATCCTGATTCCAAAACTTCTTATCTACACTCCTGTAGCTTACAGCCTCAGAAACATGCGTTGCATCAATTACATCCTTCTCATCCATATCAGCCACAGTTCTCGCCACCTTAAGAATTTTATGATGAGCCCTAACAGACATAGTCCCCGACTCAAAAATAGTCTTAATTAGCGCCTTAGCGTCCTTAGTAAGCTTACAATACTTTTTTATTCCCTTAGCATTTAGATGAGCATTAAAAGAAAAGTCCTCCTTAGCGTACCTCTCTTTTTGAATTGTATGTGCCTTTTCTACCCTCTTTCTAATGTCTTCTGAGGATTCAGCTTCTTCTCTGTTAATCTCATCATAATTTAAAAGGGTTGTTTCCGTACAAATATCAATCCTATCTAACATAGGTCTTGAAACCTTAGATAAATAACGATTTACTGTATGTTGTGGGCAACTGCACTTCTTCCTATCAGGATAATAACCACATGGACAAGGATTCATCGCACCCACAAGAGTAATCCTAGATGGATATTTAAAACTTCCTCCGAGTCTCGAAACATTCACAAAGCCATCCTCAAGAGGTTGTCTTAAAACCTCAATTGACTGTCTTGTAAACTCGGGTAGTTCATCCAAAAATAAGACGCCACCGTTTGCAAGACTAATCTCACCAGGCTTAGGAAATCTTCCACCTCCAACTAAGGCTGTTTGAGTAATAGTATGGTGAGGCGCCCTAAAAGGCCTCGTATTAATAATTGGATTAGAGTCCGACAAAAGACCAGAAACAGAATAGATTTTAGAAATTTCCATAATCTCATCAAAATCAGGAAGTGGCATAATTCCCGGAATCCTCTTTGCAAGCATAGTCTTTCCAGAACCAGGAGGTCCTACCATCAAGATATTATGCATCCCACTTACTGCGACTTCAACTGCTCTTTTAGCTATTAATTGACCAGAAACATCACTAAAATCCTCTTTGTTTTTAAAACTTGGATTAATTAAAGAATTTAAAGAATCACGATTAATAACAAATTCTGCCTTATTTGCTACGACATCAAGAATCTCATCAAGACGAGTAATTGAAATTACATTAATCCCCTTAACAATTTCGGCTTCACTCTGATTATCCTCAGACAAAATTACATACTTAAAGCCTTCTTTCATTGCAGCATAAACCATTGGGAGTACACCAGAAACACCTTTGACCCTGCCATCCAAAGACAATTCGCCTATAAAAATGCAATCCAATACATCCTCAGGATTTATATACCCAAAGGCAGATAAAACTGCTACTGATATAGATAAATCATAGGAGGTTCCACCTTTACGAATGTCTGCAGGGGACAAATTAACTGTGATTTTCTTAGGTAAGAATTTAAAACCAGAATTTTTAAGGGCAATCCACACCCTTTCTTTAGCCTCTCTTACTTCTCCAGCTAAATAACCCACGAGAGAAAAGCCTGGCAAACCATCCGATACGTCTGCCTCGGCTCTCACAATGCAACCATCAATACCCATGATGGCAACTGAATACGCTTCACTATACATTTATATCCTTTCACCATGCAGTAAAAGAATTCTATTTAGAAAATATAATTAGATAAAAAGAATTAAATTTTATAAACCATAAAACATACCCTATAAATAAGGTACTTAAAATACTCAATCTCCCTTAAGCTTTCTAATAAGCTCAACGAAGGTATCAGCATCATCAAATTCCTGATAAATTGACGCAAATCTAATATAGGCCACACTATCAAGAGCCTTGAGATGTTCAAGTACAAGTTCACCAATATGAGAACTTGGAACCTCTCTATCTCCATAAGAAAAAATCTCTGATTCAATCGAATCAATCATAGAAGAAACCTGCTCCATAGAAATAGGTCTCTTATTAATTGAACGAAAGATACCACTTTCAATCTTACGTCTGTCATAAAGCTGTCTTGAAAAATCCTTCTTAATAACAACAAGAGGGATAATTTCTATCTTTTCATAGGTTGTAAATCTCTTATTACAAAAAACGCATTGTCTACGCCTTCTAATTGATAAACCATCATCCGCTGGTCTTGAATCAATTACCTTTGAATCTTCCTTCCCACAAAATGGACACTTCATCTATTTTACCTCATATTTTAATTTGCGATTGTAAAGCATTTATCAAAAATTAATCTTTACCAATGGATGTCTCATCCCACTTAACAAGATTTGACTCACTAAGAATCTCTTCATTCTTATCTTCAACAACAACCTTAAAAGAATTAGGATATTCTAGATCCATTTTTTCTTCCTCGCTTTTATCATTATACTTTTCAATCAACTCTTCGTCAAATATTATTTCATCATTAATTTGAATAATACCCGAACTTACTACAGTAGAGTTGACCTTCTCATCATTAAAGTAAACAGTACAGTTATCACTAAAGTTAGAACCATGAACATAGTAAATGCCATTATTATAGACCACATCATCCATAGTTATCGGATAAGTACCCATTTTAAGGTCTGTTGGAACGAAAGGATTTGTCTCTCCATATACATAGTTCTCACCATATAAGAAGTCATACTCTAACTCCTTAAGCTGTTCAACATAATCTGGAATATTCCAGTCTGTCTGCTGATGGAACTTTGTAATCGTACCCTCATGAATTCCAACTAAATCAAGGGCATATGAATATAACTGATATGAATTAATATTTATATTTTTCTTCTTAAGTCCCATATTATCCCAGATAACATATTCTGTCTGATAAATAGAACCATTAACCAAATCATCCTTTGTAAGTCCAAGAGTTGGAAGGTGATCTCCATAAAGCACTAAGATAGTCTTCTCATCCCTATGCTTAAGCTTTTTCACAAGATTACCAATCATTGCGTCAACTTCATAGCACTGATCAACAAAATAATTAAACTGGCCAGCCATCTCCTCAGGTGCACCGTAGGTATCAACATGCTTGTTTGTATACCCCTCCACATCATACTTACCGTGACTTTGAACAGTAATTCCAAATGTAAAATCAGTACCCTCAGTAGAATCAAGAGTCTTAATAATCTCTTCAGCCATACACTTATCATTTGCCCATCCAACAGGATTCAGAGCAATATTTCTCATGTATTCAAGAGTTGTAAATGTATCAAAACCTAGATTAGAAAATACTGTATTCCTACCATAAAACTTAGCAGTATTATTATGAACACAATGAGATGTATAACCAAGATTTTTTAAATCATAACAAATGCTTTCACAAGTCTGTTCCTTAAGCTTAGTTTTATATGGATATTCACTCGCACCAAAATCATGCTGATTCATACCTGTAAGAATTTCAAATTCAGTATTAACAGTACCAGCTCCAACTGTAGGAACAGTAATATATCCACTAGAATACTTACTCTGAAGCTTATGGAAATTAGGAAGCGGATCCTTTGAAAAACTTAAATAATCAACCGTATTAACATCAAAAAATGACTCTAATTGCACAAATATAATATTAGGCCTTTCTGTATCATTCTCCTCGTCCTTAAGGTTATCTAAAATCTGATCTATCTCCTCGTTAGAATATGTCTCTGGCTCTTTAATACCCTTATCAACAATACCATTAACAAAGCAATATACAAAGCCATAATTATCATACATCTCTGTAATATTAGTGTAATTCTCTTTATACGAATTAATATAAGAATTCGTATGATATAGGGTAAAAATAGCAGCCAAATTTGCTAAAAATATTGCCAAAGGAATAAGATACCATTTATTACTCTCAATTTGCACCAAAGGAGTTTTCAAAAATAAGAAAAACATGAGTGCAATAAACGCAAGGATTGCAACGATAATTAAGATTAGTTGGAAAATACTAAAATAATGATTTGCAACATCAATAGCGCTAATTATCAAAGAAAAATCGACTGATGAAAAAGGAGTAACTCTAAATTTTAATAAAACAAAGTCAATAATTCCAAAAGCGAACCAAATTGAAAAAACCATTGTATAAACAAAGATTCTTCTTCTAAAGAACAAAGATATTAAAAGCATTGCAGAAATAATCAATGTATTAAATACAAACAAATAGGGTTTGTCCATAATAAAGTTAAATGTACTAACAAAAGACTTCCTATTGCAAAGTTCAAGAAATATACAAAGAAA
>JAILNN010000182.1 GCA_024691565.1 Lachnospiraceae bacterium
TTCTATACTTTCTTCTTTCTTGGGCGTCTGAACACAATCGCACCAATAATAAACCCTACCACAATTCCTACTCCTCCAATTATTGCAATTATACCTTTTGAGTAAATTGAAGCCACGCTAGTATAGCTAGAATTTTCACCATAAGTATTTGTAGCTCTCTTAAAGAAAAGATATATTCCGCCTTTACTATCGTTATATGAATACCCATCTTCTCCATCAGCAAATGTTAGATTTTGGGCTGAACCGTTACTTCCAAACATATGAACCGGAGAATAATTCACAGGTATTTTTCCTGTACCAATCTGATAAATAAAATCACTATTATCTCCATCAGGCGCCAAAATCGGATGACCTGCTTCTGGATCTTTAGTAGAATAGAGCGCAAGCCACTGTTTGCCACCCCCACCATTCAAATCACCTTCTGAACCATCTGTTGATGGAACATTTTTGTAATTAATAAATGATGTTTCTTTATTATTATCGTATGATATGTCAACCATAAATTTTGGTATATCGACATGACTCCTATTGTAATACTCATAAAGAGTAATCACACTCATCACAATATCAGCAGCCGCAAGTAAAATCGCGATAACAGTAAAGCCAATTTTTAATCCTCGAATAACCCTATATTGTGTAGTCCCTCTAGCTAATTTCTGTGCTTCTGTCTGAGCTAAATTTTTACTCTTTTCTTTTAACAATGCAACACTACCATTGTAGTTTTTCAACCATTGTTGCTTAGTAGCATTGGATGCAATTGTTTCGTTAATGATAGTTTCACTATTTCGAAATAAATCATAACTAGAATTTTTAACGCTATCCAAAAGTGTATAGTATTCAGCGGTTTCAAATTTTGGAAAAACCCAACGATATTTATCCTGAAGTTGTTCAAAGGTTTTTCTCATAGCTATATCCATAGCCTGTTCTTGTACTTCAACCAAAGCAGACCTAAATACACTGTTTAAACTACGAGCACATGTAATCGCCGCAATTGAAAAACAAGTAGCACCAGCAGCCAAACCTACTGCTGTTTTTGTAAATGCTCCAGATTCCACAAACGAATCGGTCCAGTTATTATCTGCACTATTGCTATATGTTTCCGCTGCAGATGTAATAGCAACCCCACCGCTATAAAGTTCCCTATCAACACCATCATATACGGAAATCGGTTCATTGTCTTTTAATGATTCAATCATTTCATTAGTTTCTTCAAGACTGTTTTCAAGTTCTTCCTCTGTTTCTTCGTCCGTATACTCTTCAACTTGTTTAGCCAATCCTTTATCTAAATCATTGTAGTTTGTATCAAAAACTGCGCTTTCAATAAGATTGTAAAGACTCACAGATTCATTAATCGCTCCTAACTGACCATCCGTAAGAACTGCAGCAAGAGGATAAAGATTGGTAATATTTTCACCACTTACTTCATCAAAACTTTGAGCAAAATAGCCTAAAAGTGTTTTATCATCAAATATGTAGTTATTAAGAGTATCTAAAAATGTAACTTCATGAATATAGTTATAAAAATCTCCATCAAAATTATCGCTGGAATTCGATTCTTCTTCGCTATCCATTTCCTCCTGTTTAACTTTAAGGAAATCATTCCACTCATCTTCAGTCATTTCAGATTTATTATTTTTTTCTTCGTATTCTTTTATAAAAGTAATGTGAATATTTACATCTTCCCAGGATTGAAGAAGACTTACTGCCTTCTGGTGATAAGTGTTTTTTATAGCTTTCTTTGCATTTGCAATGCTAATTTTTTTTGTTTTTGCAAGACTCTTAACCATAGTGTCATATGATCCAAGTTTCGACAAACGGTCAAGCCATGTATTATCTTTAGTATCACATGCATACGCCAACTGATTCTGAATTGTTAAAAGAACCTGCCCATTTGCTTGCAAAAGAAGTTCAACCAAATCCTCATCACTGATTGTAAGCAACAAATCTCCCAAAGGGGTTTTTGAATCATCTTCTATATATGTATTCAAAAAATCATGAACAGTAATTGCACTCTGACGTTCATTGGCATAGTTGATACGATATTCATTCAACATAACCTTCATGTCATTAACAATATCTATATAAACTTCTCTCTGTTCATTAAGAATATGTTCGTATTGAGTTAAACTATAATTTCCCTTTTCATTCATGACAGCAAGGTCTGTAATAGCCTCATCAGGATCTGTTGTTGTCTGATAAACAATAAAAACGCCTACAGCTTTCTTTAACGTACCTTCAGCACCATCATTTAAATTTCCACTAATCACATGCCAATCATTATCAGTATCCGAATCCTTATTTTCTTTCTGACTATCACACCAGTCTTTGGCATCACTTTCTTTTCCACCATTCTTACTAAAGATCTTCATGGTCTTAATATATTTCACATTAAAGCTAGCTGCTTTAACATTAATTTCAGAAAGTGGTTGAAGTGTAAATGTAGCTATAAAAACGATAACCATAAAACAAGAAATAAGTCTTTTTTTAGTTTTTCCCATACCAATATTTCTCCTATTCTTACCAAGTTTGTAA
>JAILNN010000184.1 GCA_024691565.1 Lachnospiraceae bacterium
TGGCCAGAACGAATCAAATAACAAATCAAAAATCCAGCAACAAGCATAATAAGATAGATAAAATCTGGCTCAAGCTCCATGTAGATAGGCACCATATTAAAGAAAAGCACAATAACAGCCGCTGCAATATAGCGCACACTACGAGAAATATAGTTATTCAAAAGAATATTATAAATAACACTAATAATGCTCGCACAAATCGTAATCGTCAGGTATCGATTTTCATATTGCTCCGCATACTGCTGCACACCTTCCGAATCAAAGTATGAACTCACTCTCTCGTAAGTATCATTTAGAATCGCATTAAATCCACTACTGATATACTTTTGCAGGACATAAATTACAAATGCAAATATAATAAAGAACACGAGATAGCCCAGGTTTTCAACCAAGTAACTATAGTAAAGCATTGAACAAATAATCGCCGTTGTAAACGCAACAATATTTACTACAACAGCATTATATTCACATCCAATCGAACTTAAATATGCACCAAGTGAACCCATCGTTAAGAGGTAAACCATCACACCCTTTAAAAACAGCGTAAATATGCGGTTTTCCTTTTTATCATACATGCTCTCATCGATAGAAATTCCTTCGCAAATAGGAATTTCCTGAGGGGTATTACGATATATTTCATATAAAAATCTACGCTTCTTTTTCTTAGAACTATCTTTATTTTCCATAACGCCCCTCCTTTCTGAGAATCTTTATAATATCGGCTAATATTATTTACCTTGATTTACGCTTCAACAAAAAGCATCCTTATTTACATTCTTAATCTACACCTCAACAACCGAAGCATCTGCGTCAGCATCCTTCATCTCCACCTTAACATAGGCTGTAATCTCTGGGAAAACACTCATAAAGTAAGAATCAATTTCCCCAGCTGCCGTATATACCTTTGAGTTATACATATCTGCATAACTCTCATTTAACTCAACCAATTCAAGAACCCTTCTAACTTCGAATTCATGAATTTTATCATTCCACCAAACCATTCTGACAACGACATTTTCCGCCATCAGTCTTTTAATAAGCCCATAAGCCAGGCTCACAACCCTATCAACCTCCTGAGGATTACCCTCAAGAGACACCATGATAATCATCTGCTCATTAGACATGCTCTCTCTTTCCTTAACCATCAGCACATCCCTCTTCGCAGACAACTTCCAATGGATATTCATCAGCTTATCACCAGGAATATATTCCCTAACATCAGTAACCTCAGAAAAATCATAGCCCTTCTTCTGGGTTTCCTCAACCTCAGACATACCATCAGAAATATCATTCAGGCTCTTCTCATACACCTCGCCTTTTTCAGGAAAGACATTAATCTCAGACTTTAACTTAGTCGACTTCTTAATCTCCACAAACCCCAAAAAATCGAGGATACGATACTCATTAACCGTAAATCTAACATTACCATTCATCGACAATTTAAACGGCATTTCAAGCTTATAGCAAGAATGAATTCTCGTAGGCATCGAAACAATTATTGAATTTTTATTATCATAAAATGTATTTTCACAATTTAGCTTCACCTTAACATCAAGTGTTAAAAGCCATGTCGGATTATCCAGCTTAAAACAAAGATAGCAAAGGTCTCCCCTCTCAGTAGCCTCAATCGGCACATCCATATCAAGCTTCAATTTATTTCGCAAATAAAAAACCGAAGGAATTGAAATAATAGGCATTACCGTCTGAACAACAAAAACCATGAGAAATATGTAACTGTGAAAAAATATAAAAAACAGAAGAACTATTATATACAAAATTGCATATACAATAATTCTTCTTAAATTTATTTTAGTGTGCATATGTTCTCCTTTTGAGAATTTTCCTAAAACCGTTCAATGTCTAAATCTTATCGTGGGCTCTTTACACTTCTTAAAAGTCCCTCCATCGCTGTATCCATATTGATTCCCTGAGTTCTAGCTCTCTGTCCAAGCTTAACCCTGTGACCAAGTGCATCTGGTGTAACATTCTGAACATCCTCAGCAGTAACAAAATCCCTGCCATTAATTACAGCCATAGCCTTAGCCATCTTTAAGATAGCAATGGTTCCACGAGGACTCGCACCAGCAGAAAACATCTCGTTCTTTCTGGTTTCCTCAACGATATTTACAATATACTCATATATCTCATCTTTAACAAACATATCGTTTGCAAACTGTCTAATTTCAACAAGCTCATCCAAGGTAATAACTGGCTGCACCTTAGAAACTGGATTACTAGCATTTCCCTTTAAAATCTGAACTGCATCGTAGTGCGCAGGATAGCCCATAGATAAGCAAATCATAAATCTATCGAGCTGTGATTCTGGCAAAAGCTGTGTTCCAGAAGAACCATATGGGTTCTCTGTAGCAATAACCACAAAAGGATCTGGAAGAGACCTTGTTACGCCGTCAACCGTCGCATTACCTTCCTCCATAACCTCCAAAAGCGCAGACTGTGTCTTAGGAGATGTTCTGTTAATCTCGTCTGCAAGGAATAGGTTACAAAAAACTGTTCCCGGTCTATATTCAAATTCCTTAGTTGCGCTGTTATACATTGAAAATCCAAGGATATCACTCGGCAAAACATCCGGTGTAAACTGAACTCTTTTATAATCCAAAGAAAGGGCCTTCGCAAATGTTGTAGCAAGAGTTGTCTTACCAACTCCAGGAATATCTTCCATCAAAATATGGCCACCAGCAATAACGCCCGCAAGAACCTTCTCAACGACCTGTTCTTTACCCTTAATAACTGTATTTACTGTATCTTTAACAAGCTGAAGCTTTTCAGAATAACCCATCAATACCTCCTAAAGCAAACCAATCAAACTAAAATCCCATCTAATCTAACATCAAAAACAATACCCGAACAAACTAATCTAACTAATCTAAAATCAAATCTTTTTATAATTCTTAATAATATGGTTATACATAGTTTCAACAGCAGGAGGCATAAACTCCCTATTTAACGCAGCCACACCAATAACACGATATGCGCCACCTTCAATAGGATAGCACTCAACATTATATGGCATATCATTCATAACCAATTCCGGCATAATACAAATTCCAAAACCGTTAGCAACAATAGCAATTGTAGACATATCATCCACAACATGATAATTAGATTGAATATTTAAATTATGACTCTTCAAAAAGTTCTGAACATCAGCATCTGTAGTCTCTCTCTGAGCAACGAAAGAATGCTTTCTAAGCTCCTCAATGCTAACATATTTAGCTGATTTTCCATCTCTCATTCCCTTAGGAAGAACGCAAAGAAGTGGCTCCTTATAAAGCGGTTCAATCTCAATTTCACCAGCACTAGAAGCTGAAAGGAAACCTATATCAACCACTCCATTCTTAAGCCAATATGAAACATCATCATATGAACCCTGGAAAACCTCGATTTCGATATCTGGATACTCCTTCTCAAAAGAATGAATAATGTCAGGAAGCCAATTTGTGCAGATACTGGAAAAACAACCAATCTTAACCTTTCCCTTTTTAAGACCATTCATCTCAGAAATAACCTGTTTAAGGCTTTCGTCGCTATTTAATACAGCGTTAATATAAGGGAAAATCTGCTCTCCATAATTAGTAAGAGTCGCTCCGCTCTTGCTTCTGTTAAGCACGGCTGAACCAAGCTCACTCTCCATAGCTGAAATTGTGTGACTGATAGCAGAAGGTGTTAAACCTAAAAGCTCAGCAGCCTTTCTAAAACTTCCTTGTTCTGCAACTGTTTTAAATACCATATAAGTTAATAACGTCATAAATCAATACCTCACTAAGATAAATAATATTGATGCCCGTCTTGCATGAATTTTTCTTTATTGTAAACAAAAACTATATCGTCGAATTTTTCGATTTTCTCTAGTTTATCAAAAATACTCGAATTTGCATACCTTAAATCTATCATAAAAATACGGTCATAATTCGCGGTAAAGAATGGTACAAGACAATTACTGTAAGAATCCTTAATAAGAACCAGGGTTTTCATATCCTTCTTTTTAGTGCCTCTGTTAGTATCAATCTCAACTCCGCTATAATTCCCACCTAAAAAATACTCATATTTATCAGCACCGTCAAGTGCTTCCTCAACAAACAATTCACCATCGCTCTCTTCGCCAGAATCATCAATGATAACCTTAACATCCTCCGCTTCAGGTATCTCATATTTTTCGATGCTGTCGGCCTTCAACTTAACGTGAATCTTATTATAAGATGTTCCGTAAAAGTCCTTTGTAACGCTTTCAACATCGTAATCCGTCTTAGCCTCGTCTTCTCTACCAAGACTCTTCATAATCTCCTCGTAGCCAATCGAAGCACCCTTCGTTGTCCAGTGGTGATCAGTTCGATAGTAAATTTCCTCATCTTGATGCTTCTTCAACTCATCCGTCAAATCCAAAACAATCTGATCAGAATCATTAATCTTGCTATCAAGCTTTTTAAGTAAATAATCCTGCTTTGTTCCTCTCTCAACAAAAGGTGGAAGGTAATCAGAAAGAACCTCCTCTTTTCCAGGAACTAAGGCAATTCTAATATGTTCAGCACCCATACTTTCAGCTGCCATATTAACAAACTTAGATAAATACTTAACATTCTCCTTTATCTGAGAATCCTTAAAGTCATTATCATCATATTTTTCAATTAAATAACTGTCTTTCCCAATATAAACGCCGTTTACTTCTTTTTTACCCATGCCTATATCAGCAAGACTCTTCATCTCAACCCAGTTATCTCTAAAGGCAAAATGGTCTGTAACAAAGGAAACAAAACCCTTCTGGAACTTACCATTAAGTACCCTCTTAACGCTAACTTTAGGGAAGGACGCCAACTCTCTTTTCTCTAAATCCGAGTGATCCCTGTTTCTACCAACAACAGTAAAGGCATCCATAACAAGCAGGAATCCGCAGAAAAACAAAATTAACGCTATTCGAAGTCCCTTTTTCATTAAAAACTTCCTTTCAACAAATTAAAATCCTCTACTAAACCAACAACTCTAAAATCTAAAATATAAAAATGGATTATATGTTCCAGCAACCATAAATGCGGTACATAAAACCATAACTACAACAACAAAAACTATCTTCAAAATCAACTTCAAATTTTCATTCTTTGAACTGATTTTATTAGCAAGTTTAGCTGGAAGAGACAATGAACCAATAAACCCAACCACAAGTAGAATCAAGCTTCCAAGTGCAAGGAATGCTCCATTTTTACTAGCAAGTCCCTTTCCTGCATTAAAGAAAAGTGCACTAATATAATCTTTTGTATGGCTCATATCGGACATAGAGAAAATTCCCCATCCAAGAACCACAAAGAGAAATGTATAAATCCAAGAAATAATCTTAGGCGCCTTCTTAAGAACCTTTAAAAGCACAACCTTCTCAAACAAAAGAAGAACAGCATAATAAGCACCCCAAATAACGAAGTTCCAGCTCGCGCCATGCCAAAGACCTGTAAGAAGCCAAACAATAGCAATATTAACAAGCTGACGAGCCATTCCATGGCGATTTCCGCCAAGTGGAATATAGACATATTCCTTAAACCAGGTTCCAAGACTCATATGCCATCTACGCCAAAACTCAGTGATTGAAAGGGATTCATATGGATGATCAAAGTTCTCAAGGAAGTGGAAACCAAACATTCTTCCAAGTCCAATTGCCATATCTGAATAACCAGAAAAATCAAAATAAATCTGAAGTGTGAAAGCAAAAAGACCAAGCCACGCTGTAAATGTCGAAAGTTCAGCGTTTTCCATCACTCTAATTTCATCCCAAAGTGCTCCCACATTATTCGCGATAAGAACCTTTTTTCCAAGGCCAACTGTGAATCTAAAGATACCCTCAGAAAAATCCTCAATAGTTTCTTTTCTTTCCCTAATTTCCTTGTCAACAGTCTTATATCGGACAATCGGTCCAGCAATAAGCTGTGGAAACATTGAAATATAGGTTCCAAAACCAACAATACTCTTGTTCGCCTTTGTATGTCCCCTGTAAACATCGATAACATAGCTCATAGCCTGGAAGGTGTAGAAACTAATACCAATTGGTAACGCAATATGCATCAAATCAATAGTTTTATTAACGATAGGTAATGTAACATTAATTGCACTCACATCGCTTCCACTAATATGATTTACAGTCGAAACAACAAAGGATGTATATTTAAATATGCCAAGTAGCAACAGGTTTAAAACAACCGCCACAACAAGTGCCCATTTACCAGTCTTTTTTTTATTCTTCTCCTTCTCAACAATAAGACCAAACACATAGTTCATGATAATTGAGAAAATCATCAGAAGCGCATATATCGGCTTATCCCAAGCATAAAAGATTAGACTGAACACAAGAAGCACCGCATTCTTCAAAAAACGCGGTGCCACTACGTAACATATTAAAACTAAAGGTAAAAATACATATAAAAATTCTATATTACTGAAAACCATTACAAAATTTCCTCAAAATTTATTTTAAAGCTTTATTAAATGCCTTGATTGCCTTAGAATTCTTACTAGTATCTAAGATAAAAAGATAAACATACTTTCCAGAAGCTCCGATTTTACTGTTGTTGATAAGCTTCTTACCCTTACTGCTGAAGTAGTTCTGATTTCCACTCTTCTCATTCTTAACATACTTCTTTAAAGCCTTCTTAATCTTGCTAACATCATCTGAAGAATTAGCCTTACATACGAATGAAACATATTCATATTTACTATTTGACTTCTTAGCAGCCTTATATTCTGCAATATATTCAGTTGAAACTCCTAAAACTGTTGAATATCCACCAAATACATTCTTAACCTTTGTTGTGATTTCATTACTTGATGATAACGGATAACTCTTTCCATAAGCTGATGAAACAGCGTTATAAACAGCTGAAGCTTTCTTATCAGCAGCCTGACAAACACTTGCTCCTACTCCACTGCAAACTGCAGTAAACATAAGTACTAATGCTAATGCAACCAATGAAACATTTCTTTTTAAAGACTTCATTTTACCTAAATTTTCCCCTCTCAATTCTTATAATATATTTTGTAATTATGGATAAACTAGAAATTACTTAGTTTCCCGCGTAAATCGTCTCACTTGCCCACTGATTCATGTAATCAGCGACAGCCGTTGTGGCCTGCATCGTCCAGTGACAACCATCTCCACCATCAGCCTCAGGTGTAAGATAACCCTCTTCATCCTGGATACATTCACAATAATCACAGAAATAGCAATTATCATTTGTCTCAGCAAATCCACTATAACTCTTGTTGAATTCATTTCTCTTATCAACAGTTGGAATATTAAGTGATGATGTCTTTCCTGTTGGTGAAACAGCCATAACAACAACCTTAATATTTTCCTTAACGCTCTTAAGTTTATCAACAATTGTCTGGAAGTTTGCAATCGTATCAGGTGCATTTCCATTTGCAGCCTCGTTCATTCCAACAAGGAAGTAAACGATATCTGGTTTATAAATTGCAATTCTTTCCAATGCTGTAACATTAGAGCCGTTGTGTGTATAGTTTGACTCATTTATGAGCTTATAAGTTGTCGCACCTTCAGTTCCCATGATTAATGTACCCTCAGGGAATTTATCCTTTGCCCAAGTGTCAATTCCGACTACATAACACTCACCAGCAATTGCGATCTTAGGTGTCTTAGGAAGAACATAAGCCTTAACTGCAGTAGACATATTACTCTTAACTGCGCTCTCGCCTTCTCCCTTCACAGCCTGAATCTCATAAAAATAAGTTTTTCTCTTTTTAGCACTGCTATCTGTATATTCTGCCGAAGTACTATTTCCAACCTCAGCATATTCTCCATCTTCGCTATCAGAACGGTAAATAACATAAGAAGTGGCATTTGCGTCAGCTTCCCACGTCAATGAAACCTGTCCTAAAACATTCGAAACCACTGGTGTTATCGAAACATCATAGGTTTCAGCTACCTGTTCAGTTGTACTCTCACCCTTCTTATTGTCCTTTTTACTAGACTTCTTACTGCAACTAACTGCAATAACAACAATAACTGCGACCAATACAACTCCGGCAATAATCCCCATAAGCAATTGTCTCTTTGCTTTTTTCACCTTTTCTTCTCTGGCTCTACGAACCTCTTCTCTACTTCTATTTGCCATATAATACGCCGCCTTTTTTTATAATTACGTTGCCTCACGAATGCAACTACAAAACCTACTTTAACCTTTATAATTTAGCCTATTTAACGACTTTTTGTCAATAGAAAAACGGATATTAATAAAAATTTAAAGAAATCGTTATTTTTATGTTACATTTTTGATTTTTTCAATCCTTTTAAGCAATTCAGGATTATTCTCTTTAAGGTATTTTTTATACTTCTCCCTCTCGACAAGTAAGAGCTTGTAAGCCTCAGGATTATTCGCCTCAAAGTACGCGTCTCTGCGCTCTCTCTCCTTAATAACCTGTCTAAGCACATCTTCTCCTCGACCCTCCAAGATTTCCTCAAGGTAAATATGTCTCTTAATAAGCTTCTCCTGAAGAGCCTCTCTATCCACAATATCCTCACCAGCAGCAAGATGAATCATAATTCGTTGCTCAAGAAGATAAAGGAACTCATCCTCATCAATCTTACTCCAATAACCGAGTGACGATGCCTTCTCAGTCTCTAAGATATTATCAAAATTATAGTCGTTACTTTTAATAATATCCTTAGCAATCTGCTCAGCAAGGTCTTTAAGTTTTTCATTAGCAGAATCACCAAACGCCCACTCAAACTCCGCAATATGCTTAATTCCGCTATTTCGCCAGCCTGCCGCCATAAGCTTACTCTCTTCTGTATACTCAGGGTTTTCCTCCAAAGGATATGGTTCATTCATGCCAATAAGCGACAAAGCCCTATCAATTCTCGATGCAACCGCACCATCATAAATCAACTTCTCAGCACCATATAATCTAAGCTCATCATTGATTTTTCCAGAATGACCAGCAAAGAAAAACCTAATTCCCTTCTTCTTAAAGTTTTCATAGATAATCATGATTCGCTCTGCAGCTGTAACATCAACCGAGCCAATACCAGACGCATCAACAATAACACAAGTCGTATCTTCCTTAACTGAATCATCAAGTTCATCCTGGAACTGATTAATATTCGCATAGAACAGAGCTCCGTTAAAGCTATAAATCACAGTATTCTTAATTGGCTTAGCAAGTTTATTTCTCTCCAAAGAGTAAAACTCCGAATCTCCCGGAATACATCCAAGAAAATCTGTATGTGGTCTAGCTGCCCTACCAATAAAGGTTGCGGCAGACAAAATAATACCAACCAAAACGCCATAAACCGTACCAAAAACTAAGACTACAAAGAAGGCAACATAAAAAATCATGAATTCAGTCTTATCAGTCTTCTTAAGTTTATGCGCCAAATCAAATTCAAACGTACCAATAAGCGCCGAAATGACGATTGCTGTGAGGACCGGCACCGGAAGGAGCTTAATAAAACCCGTTCCAAACATCAAAACAAATCCCATTCCAATTCCAGCAACAATCGATGAAACCTGACTTCTAACACCATACTGATCAGCCATTCCTGTTCTAGAAACGCTACCATTAACTGGGCAACAACCAAGAAAGGCTGCAACAAAGTTTCCAACTGAATAAGCAAGGATTTCACGACGGTTATTGATCTTATCACCATGTTTAAGGCCAAAATTCTGTGTTGCAAGAAGTGTCTCAGAAAAGATAACTACTGCAATTGTAAGACACGGAAGCACCACTGTTCTAAGACGCCCATACAACAAGCTAAAATCAGGCACAACAAACTTTGGAAGTCCCGGCGCCACCTCCGGCAAAAGCTTAACTCCATAATCTTCAACATGAAAAAAATATGTAATAAGCGCTCCAACAAACATCATAACAGCTGCCATTGGAATCTTCGGAGCAATCTTTCTAAAAATCAAAATAATCACGACGGTAGCAACACCCATAATTAACGAAAGAACATTAAAGCCTTTCTTTGCCTCCTTGATAATATGGACCACGAGTACGATAAGTTCTCCTCTTCCACTATCTCCACCAAAAAGTTTAGGGACCTGCATCAAGATAATTGTCATACCGATTCCTGTAATAAAGCCACCCATAACAGGAGCTGAAATAAATTTAATAAGTCTGTCCGCTCTAAACAAATAGAAAATAAGCAACCAAAGTGCTGTAACAAAGGTAATTACAGGAATAATATCCTTTGCCATACCGCTCTCTGAAACAATGCTCATTGAAGCAAGAATGCCACCAGTAAGTGCCGCTGGTGCGGCATCAACACCAAACATATATCTCGGAGAACTTGTAATAAATGCATAAAATAAAATAGGCAGGAGCGACCCGTATAGACCGTAGACAACGGGAAGTCCTGCTACCAAGGCATAACCCATAGATATAGGAATTGACACAAGGGCAATTACTATACCTACGAGAATATCATATTTTAAGTTTTTAACATCAAAAGAATTAATCAAATTCGAGTATTTTTTCATATTCACCTACTCCGCAAAATTCAGCAAAATTATCCCCACAAGGGCAAATCAACGCTCTATATCAAAGCGAGTCTTTACCTAAAACACCAAAAACACTCTAGAACTTACCCAAAAACTGCTTAGTTCTCTCCTCTTTTGTGTGGTTAAATACCTCATCAGGTGTACCACACTCAACAACATGTCCACCATCCATGAAAATAACTTCGTTAGAAACATCTCTCGCAAATTCCATTTCATGGGTAACAATAACCATCGTCATCTTTTCTTCTTTAAGTTCCTTGATAACCTTCAAAACTTCACCTGTAAGTTCAGGGTCAAGCGCTGATGTTGGCTCATCAAAGCAAAGAATATTAGGCTTCATGGCAAGTGCCCTAGCAATAGCAACTCTCTGGCACTGTCCACCAGAAAGTTGATGCGGATACTTATCCATTCTGTTAGAAAGCCCCATCTTAGTAAGCAATCCCTCACATTCAACACGAATTACTTCAAACTCTCTTTTAAGGTCAGCGATGTTAAAATTCTTCTGAGCCTTAAAATTATTCTGAGCCTTAAGTTTCCTTGCAAGCATAACATTATCAAGCGCTGTATATTGAGGAAAAAGATTAAAGGATTGGAAAACCATACCGAAATTCAATCGATTTTCCCTAATAACCTTATCTTGTTTATACTCAGGTTTTTCGCTATCAAAAATAACTTCGTCATTAACCTTGATTACTCCACCATTTGGAATCTCCAAGAAATTCAAGCACCTAAGAAGTGTTGTCTTACCGCTTCCAGACGAACCTATGATTGAAAGGACTTCATTTTTTTCAAGTGTAAAATTTATATCTTTTAGAACCTTTGTTTTACCAAAAGACTTTTTCAAGTGCGAAACCTCTAAAATAGCCATGGCTCCTCCATTAGTCGTAAACTTTATTTAAAATACTCCAGCTTCTTTTCCATACCACCCAAAATAATTGTAAGAATTCCATTACAAATAAGATAATACAATGCTGTAAAGAACAGTGGCCAAATTGCTCCAGAAATACCCTGAGAGCCCTTCATAAATGCCTGTCCAGCCCATATAACCTCTTGAAGTGCAATGATTCTTGCAAGGGAAGTATCCTTAACAAGAGTTAAAATTTCGTTCGTCATCGGTGGTAAAATATTCTTGACCATCTGAAGGAATTTAACCTTAAAGAAAATATCCTTCTTGCTCATTCCAAGAACCATTCCCGCCTCTTCCTGTCCAACAGGAATTCGACTAATTCCACCTCTGAAAATCTCAGAAAAATAGCAGGCATAATTAAAAATAAAAGCAACTGCTGAAGCATTAAAACGTCCCGTTTCAGCCATTCCCCAAATATTCTGATGAAGAACAAGCCCCGGAAAATAGTAAATAATCAAAAGCTGAATCATCAGAGGCGTACCTCTGACAATCCAGATTATAATCTTAAAAAAAGCACTAAGCGGTCTAATCTTTGAACGCGTCGCAAAGGATATTAAAAGTCCAATAGGAAGCGCTCCTAAAAGAGTCACAAAAAACAGCTTTAATGTTTGAAGGAAACCGATATTAAGCGAATTCACAACTATCGGCAGCTGTTCCATAAATGTATCCATGATATACTCCTATATACTTCTAATAATGCTTATTTCTGTTCAACGATAGCTGCAGAAACACCGTATTCTTCAGCAATCTTATCAATAGTTCCATCATCATAGCTCTCTTTAAGGAAGGTATTCAATTCATCTCTCAAATCAGAACCCTTTCTAAATCCTACACCATATTCTTCGCTATTTAAGTTAATTGTATATGTAAGATCTTCATAGCTTGTTCCTTCACCAACCATAGCAGCAGCCATAAGTGAGTCGATAATAGCCGCATCAGCTGTACCCGCAGAAACCTCCATAAGAGCGTTTGCCTGGTTTGCTACTGCAGTGTAGTTAAGCTCATTAGCTGTAGCCTGCTCTTCACCAGCACTACCAACTTCAACAGCAAAACTCAAGTCTTTCATGCTCTCAATATCTTTATATTCATCTGCTTTATCCATAGGAAGAATTACTGTCTGAGCATTGTTACAATATGGATTTGAACAATCCATAGAACTTGTAACTTCATCAGTAAGTGTCATTCCGTTCCACACGCAGTCAATGCTACCAGAATCAAGTTCAAGAATCTTGTTATCCCACTCAATCTCAACAAACTCAACATCAACGCCAAGTTTTTCAGCAAAAGCAGTAGCTAAATCAGCATCAAAACCAATCCAGTTACCATCATCATCTTTGTAATCCATCGGCTCAAAATCTGTGATACCAACGATAAGGCTACCTCTATCCTTAACTGTTTCAATATCCTCAACAGTTGCTGCCCCTGCATCACTAGAACTCTCTGAAGTTTCTGAACTCTTGCTACTTGTAGCTGTTCCAGAAGTTGTATCAGAAGTAGATGTTGATGTTCCACAAGCTGTAAGTGCAACTGCCATTGTCATTGCAGTAATAACCGAAATTGCTTTTTTCATGTAAATAATCCTCCATATTCAGTTAAATAATTAGTTAAGTGGCAAAACCACACAATCCTATGTATGATAACATTTATAGTTTCAAACGTCAAACATAATACATATAAATGAAAAGAGCAAACTGTCAGGACACATTAATCATTGATGTGGTCCAAAAACAGCTTGCTCTTTTTTTATGTTTTTTTAACTATATTAAAACAAAATGTAATTCATCCGAGTTACAATTCAATAACATCATACTCGCACTTATACTTCTTACCCTTATATTTAGCCACAATCCAAACATTTCCCTCCGCCTTAAAGGAAACGTGACCTTTTTTATTAACTACAGCAATTCGTTTATTCTTAGACTTCCATTTAACCTTTTTACTCTTAACACCCTTTAGTTTAAGTTTATCTTTTTTGTTTCTATAGGTCATCCAATAGCTGTGGTTTAATTCAGTAGTAACAATAACTTGTGCAACAGCACTAATTCCTTTGTTTTTATCTTCAATAACTATGCTAGTCTTTCCAGGCGAAACACCCTTAACTTTTCCATCTTTATCAACCTTAGCAATCTTTTCATCTTGGCTAGCAAACGATAATTGAAAATCTGAATAACCCTCACTCGAATCAATTTGATAGTCCAATAATTCTTCCTCAGAAACAGCCAACTTCAACTTATTAACCTTAATTATAGGATTATTAATATTAACTGTAATCGAATTCGTAGTAGTAGTCGAATTATCATTAATAGTTATATTGGTATTATTGCCACTAGTAGACGACTGAACAACGCTAGAATTATTTGAATTGCCAGGCATCTCCGTCGGTGTTAGTGTTGG
>JAILNN010000201.1 GCA_024691565.1 Lachnospiraceae bacterium
TTTCTTTGAAAAATTGGAAGGTCTCTTCAAGAAAGATGACTTTACCAAGGCTCAGGTAGTTGAAGCTATCCGTAAGTTTATCCCAAACTTTGAGCATGAAGAGAAAGGCAAGAACCTCGACCAGAAGATGTGAAAATGGAAGAAAATAGACAATCTAACATTGAGTTGCTTCGCATAATTGCAATGTTTATGATACTTGTAATTCATGCCAATATGATTTCACTTTCACGCCCAACTACAGACGAGTTGCTTCTCAACGCTATTCCCACAATCACAAGATATTTCTTTGAATCATTTGGAATAGTAGGAGTAGATATTTTTGTCTTGATTTCTGGATGGTTTCTTATTAATACAAGAGCGAAGAGTTTTTTTTCGTTTTTCTTCCAGATATTGACATTGTGGGGGGGGATTTTTTTACTTATGCTCTTCACAGGAAATACGCAACTTTCTGTAAAGAATGTTTTAGAAGTATTTGCATTCACAAAGTGGGATTGGTTTGTCAAAGCTTACATTGTTTTAATGATTATAGCACCAATACTGAACACATACGTTAAAAATTCGTCAGAGAGGTTGCAACGCAATATTCTTATTGGTTTCCTCGTTTTCCAAAGTACGTACGGATGGTTGGGTGGCGCTAATCGATTTTTTGTTAACGGATATGGTCCTTTGTCGTTTGTAGGTCTATACTTGTTAGCTCAGTATGTACACTGTACAATCAAACAATTAGAGACGCCACATAGACTATTCAGATTATTCAACTTGAATAAAAAGTGTGATTTGATGGTATTTACAGGGAGCATAACCATAAATACTTTTTTAGGAGTGACAGGCCTTTATTTAGGTATTGATATTTTCAATACAGTTTATGCTTATACGAATCCGTTTACTATCATAGCAGGACTTTATTTACTACTGTTCTTCTCAAAAATAGATATGAAAAGCAGCAGGATTGTCAATCTGTTTGCTGCTGGTTCATTTGCAGTTTACCTTATACATAGTCAAGTTGATATCAGACCATTGTTTAACATATCTGTTCAATATTTATATGCTTCATTCAATAATGTCACATGCATTCTTGTTTTGTTTGTATTCTTAGTTTTAGTATTCATTGCTTCGGTGGCAATAGATCTTCCCATATTATGGATGTGGAATAAGTTAAGTAAACAATTTGATATCAAATAACATATCAGACAATAAATGCAATAAAATGATTAATCATAATTATTGATGTATATAGAGCACTATTTAAAGTCTTTGTCTGTGAAACCTGAAAAATTTTTATAACAATATATAACAACATGATTTCAAATTTCCCTCTCGTCAGTATCCTTGTCCCGGTATATGGAGTAGAAAAACACATCGAAAGATGTGCAAAAAGTTTGTTTGAACAGACATATTCTAATTTGGAGTATATATTTGTTAATGATGCTTCACCAGACAACAGCATTCTGATTCTACAGGAAGTTATAAAAAATATCCTAAGAAAAAGCACATTACTATTTGTCATCACACAAAAAACCTAGGACTTGCAGCTACACGAAATACGTTAATAGCCAATTGTTGTGGAGAATTCGTTTTTCATGTGGATTCTGACGATTGGCTTGAGCCAAACGCCATAGAATCGTTTGTAAAAGAACAGATGGAGACAGATGCTGATATTGTTACCGGATCCTTTTATAAACATGAAATTAAGAATGGTCGTGAAGTCATCTCTGAAGTTATAACTACACTAAAAGGAAAGAATAGGGAGGAAACATTGAAAAATATGTTGGAATTCTGTTCTGTTGTAACTATTTGGAATAGACTCATTCGCAAATCTGTTTATCTTAATAATAATAATATAAAATGCATTGAGGGTATAGATGCAGGAGAAGATTTAATGACAACTCCAAGATTAGTATATTATTCAAAGAAAGTTACAACGTGTGATGCCATTACTTATCACTATAATCGAACTAACGACAAATCATATGTAAATTTATTTCCATCTAGTTGGGAAATGCAACTGCAATTGATAAATGCATCTTTACTTAATGTAACCTTTTTAAAAGACAAAGAATTTTATCTTCAAGAAGCAACTAATATTCAATTGGTAAAGAGACTTAAAAGAATTCTTGATATAAATTTCAAAAATCACTGTCGACATAGATATAAATCTATCCTTGACATACTAGATAACACTGATAGCAAATATTGGAAACACATTGGTTGGGATAATTACAAGAAACGACAACTTGAACATCATTATTTATTCTTTTACACATATCGTTTCTTGAATACACATCCACAAATAAGGAAAATTATAAATATTTTTAAACCTTTCTTTTAATCATTAGTAGATAACAGGAGTAAATATGTCATACAAGAATATAATAGATTTTATTCACGATTTATATGGAACACAAGATTTTGTGCCTTTGTCCGTGCCGGTGTTTGTTGGAAATGAGAAGAAATACCTGAACGAGTGTATTGATACCACATTTGTATCTTCTGTAGGTAAGTTCGTCGACCGTTTTGAGGAGAACATGGCAAAATACACAGGCGCCAAGCGTGCTGTAGTATGTGTTAGCGGGACCAATGCACTCCACATGAGTTTGTTGCTCGTTGGTGTGAAACAAGGTGACGAAGTGCTTACTCAGGCTCTCACCTTTATTGCCACATGTAATGCACTCAGCTATATAGGAGCCCACCCTGTATTCATCGATGTCGATAATGACACTATGGGGCTTTCTCCTGATGCAATGAAGGAGTGGTTACAAAAGAACGCTGAAGTGCGCAAGAACACCCGAATCAAGGAGTTTGATAAGAGTCTTGATCTCGCTTATCAAGAAGATGAGTATGCTTGTTACAACAAGAAAACTGGTTGCAGAATAAAGGCATGTGTCCCGATGCACACCTTTGGTCATCCTGTACGCATCGAGGATATTGCTGCACTTTGTAAGGAATGGCATATCGAATTGGTAGAGGATGCCGCTGAGAGTATTGGCTCTACGTACAGAGGCAAGCATACAGGTACCTTTGGTAAGATTGGTGCCATTAGCTTTAATGGAAATAAAACCATCACCACTGGTGGCGGCGGCATGATGCTTTTCAACGACGAGGAGTTTGGCGCTTACGCCAAGCATATCACCACTCAGGCAAAGATTCCTCATCGTTGGGAGTTCCGTCATGACCATATTGGATACAACTACCGTATGCCTAATATCAATGCTGCCCTCGGTTGTGCCCAGTTGGAAAATCTTGATAAGTATATTGCTAGCAAGCGCAAGGTTGCTGCAGAATATGAAGAATATTTCAAAAATGTGCCAAATATTGAGTTCTTTGTTGACTCTCCTGACACATTCTCAAACTACTGGCTCAATGTTGTGATCCTAAAAGACAAAGAAGCACAGATTGAATTTCTAACACAAACAAATGACAATGGTGTGATGACACGTCCCATTTGGGAGCTGATGAACCGTCTGCCCATGTTTGAGAAATGTGAGAATGACGGATTGAAGAATACTATCTGGTTTGCAGATAGAGTGGTGAATATTCCAAGTTCTGTAAGACTGTAATAATATAAAGGTGTATGGAAAAAGTTGTTGTTGTTCCGCCACATCCCAAAGTTTCATCATCAGGATGAACCGAAACAACAACAACTTTTTCCATACACCTTTATATTATTACAGTCTTACAGAACTTGGAATATTCACCACTCTATCTG
>JAILNN010000043.1 GCA_024691565.1 Lachnospiraceae bacterium
TACAATCAGGGAAAATGGTAGTGTTAGTGGATATAATGCTGATAAGACAGAAGTTAATAGCGGAGAGACAATTACTAATACACAGGATAAGCCAACACCTTCACCAACGCCAACAGTGAAGCCAACGGATACTCCGGCACCTACAAGTACGCCAGTGGTAACAGATACTCCAGCGCCTACTGAGACAACAGCGCCAAGCGAAGCACCTAGTGAGGCACCAAGCGAAGCGCCAAGCGCTGGACCAAGCGAAGCACCAAGTGCTGTACCTAGCGAAGCGCCAAGCGCTGGACCAAGTGAAGCACCAAGTGCTGGACCTAGTGGTACACCAGGAGTTGTTCAGACTCAGGCACCTGCGTCTACTCCGTTACCAACTCAGACACCTATTACATTTACATTTACAAAGGTTAGTGAGGCTGATACTACGGTTACTCTTGCTAATTCAAAATATGGTCTTTATAAGAAGACTCCAACTGGTGAGGTCCTTGTTGATACTCAGGTTACGGATGCAAATGGTAAGATAACATTTACAAATCTTGAGCCTAATGTTGAGTATGTACTTAAGGAATTAGAGGCTCCTGATGGATATTATGTTTCTAAGAATCCTATTGAGTTTACATATACAGCAGATGCTAATGGAACTTATGTTATGAATGTTACATCATATGGTGATGGAACAGTTAAGATGAGTGATGATGGAAGTCTTGTATGGGTTGAGCCTTCAGTAATCGTTAGATTTGCTAAGGTGGACAATTATGGAGACTACGTTAAGGGTGCTAAACTTAAGGTTGTAGATGAAGATGGAAATGTTGTTTTGGATAAGGATGGAAAGAAACTTATTTGGACAACTACAAATAAGCCTTATGAAGTTGAAGGTGTCTTGATTAATGGTTCGACTTATAAGCTTGTTGAGATTAGTGCACCAAATGGCTATAAGAAGGCTGATCCTGTTGAGTTTACTGTTTCTTCTGATACTGTAGCAACGGGGGATGTTCCTGTAATTAAGGTCAAGATGGTAGATAAGCTTATTGATAAGAATAAGAAGGATTCTGAAGACGATTCGGATGATGCTGATGATACAAGTAGTGATACTGAGAGTAGTTCATCAGATACTACACAAACCTCTAGTGGTTCACCTGATACGGGAGATCACTTCCCAATTGGTGCTGCATGTGGAATTAGTATTGTTGCATTGTTTGGTTTGATTCTTTCAGTAATTGCAAGAAGACGCATTAAAGAGTAATATTTGAAATACTCTGAGTCAGGCATTGATTATTTAGGGTTGGACCTTAGTTTATAATATTTTACATAGAAAATGCGGGGAGAAATCCTCGCATTTTTTAATTGTTTTGGGAAAATGATATTTTGGCAAATAAAATTTTTGGGAAATAATATTTTGATAGAATATAATTTTGGGAGATAATATTTTGGCAAAATAAAATTTTTGGAAAATAATATTTTGGCAAAATATTGACTTAATTTAAAAAATAAACTATCTTTATTAGAGGGATGTTCCGTTTTTGGAATGTTGGGGTCGGTATGATTTTGCATATAGGTTATAGAGAAGTATGTAGATAGATTTGAAGAGAAGCTTGTAGATAGATTTAAGGGGATTGAGAATGAAACATAGTGTTTTTATAAAAAAATATTTATTTTTTATAATGATTATCATTTTCGGGATATTTGTTATTGGCACATTTGAGACGGTTTGCGCTGAAGAAGCAAACAGTGATATGCGGGATAGTGTTGCAACAGTGTTTGTTGATGATGAAGAGAAGAATTTTGATGATATAGTTATTGCGTGGAATTATACGGTATATCGTGCTTGTGAGGATACTTCGAAAACCGTGAAAATTAGGTTGCATTCGGATTGGTATGGGTTTTCTGAAGATGGTGAAAAGACATATAATGGTAAGGAATATGGTTATTTAAAGGGTGATATGTCGTGTAATCTTGTTATTAATGATATAGATGCTATTTCAAATGATTCTGGAGATAAGATTCAGGCTAAGTCCTTTAGAGGTGCTATCAATATTCCATCGGATTGCAAGATTTGTATTGATTTAAATGGATATGTTATTAACCGTAACCATGAGGATTATCAGCCTCTTGATGGCGAATTGATTTATGTTAATGGTGGAGCTAAATTAGACATTATTGATAGTAATGTTAGACAGAAAAATGTGCTTGCTGATAGTACTGAGCAGTATGGTGGTACCCTGATGGGTGGTTCTAGTGGAAATGGTGGTGGCTGTATCCATATAAAACCTAATGCAGAGGTTTCGATTGAGAAATGTTGTATTTATGGAAATAACACCGATAAACATGGTGGTGCGATTCATGTTTGTAAGGGGGCTAGCCTTAAAATCAAAGGGACAAGATTTAGAGGTAATCGTACTGAGGATAGTTGGGATGAGTGTAATGGTGGCGCGATTCATAATGATGGTGGAAAGGTTGAAATTTCTGATGCCTTTTTTATAAGAAATCAATCGGAAGATAGTGGTGGTGCTATATATAACAATAAGGGAAGTTTGAAGGTTGATAATTGTGTTTTTGAAGATTGCTATTCATCAGATGATGGTGGTGCCATTTATTTGAAGGGTGGTACAGCTGAAATTGCTGATAGTAAATTTTCTGAAAATATTGCAGAAAATAGTGGTGGAGCAATTTATATTTTTACAAAGAATGTTAGGTTAGTTAACATTATTGTTGATGGAAATAAGGCCGGTGAAAATGGTGGAGGAATTGTTGCCAGAGACAAGAATATTATCTTTGATAGTATCGAAGTTAAGAATAATATTTCTGCTAAAAATGGAGCTGGTGTTTATATCAGTAACAGAAATTATGTGAAAATGGTTGGAAATAATGTTATTGATTATAACCTTAAAAATGGAAGAGGCAATAACATTTTCTATGAAAATTCTGTCGTTAATTATGATAGAGTTTTTAGTAATAAAAATGTAACTAACATGATTATTGCCTTTATTGTTTTTGCAATTGTTAGTGTGATTGTTATTAGTTTCGCTTTGAAGAAACAACACTCGCAAGAAGATTAACAAGGATAACACTTGTTAATAAACCAAAAAAATCAATCCATACATCTAAAATTGCTGGACCTCGTTTTGAAAAAAATTGTATAGTTTCATCGATGAAGGCTATGATAAAACCGAGGTTTAATGTGATTAAAATTCGTGGCATTATTTTTGAAAGAATATTTACCAAGGATTTAAAAATATTTTGTCTGATAAAGAATAGAGATAATTCAAAACCTAAAACAGCATATTCAACAAAATGGGCGAGTTTCCTTACGAGGTGGTCGTCCGTTTTTCCTTTTCCAACAAAAATATCCAGGAATGGTTTTAAAAGGTCTAATACAAATGAACTTTCATCTGTTGAGGTGGCTTTATTGAAGCACGAATGCCCCCATATTACAATGAGGGTTAGTATGATTAGAATGAATAAAACTATTCCTTTTTTCTTTTCTGTTGTTTGTTTTTCTGCAGGTTTCATTTTATATCTTATTCCTCTTTCATTTTGATATGGGAAACATATTATCAGCAGTAATGCTTTTTGTCAAACGGCGATATAGTTGAATTCTTTGAGAAATGTTGGTAAAATAGTACATATGTTTGACGACTTATAATTAATCATATTAATTACTTGGAGGATGAAAAATATGAAAAGACAATTTAAGTATTTATCATTTTTGCTTTCGTTTGCAATGATGATTACAATGGTTCCTGCGTTTTCTGTGAAAAAGGCTGTAGCTGAAGAAGCACAGGTTGTAGAGGTTAACGAGGATGAAATCGTTGGTAATCTTAAGATTATTGCACGTTACAATGATTCTATGTCTTTCTATGATGGACATGCATATCTTGTTTTTACATCATATCAGGATGATGTTGAAATTAAGGTGGATGATTTGTATGGATGTTATGAGATTTCGGACCAGTATTATAGGGATATAAAGAACGATATTTCTGTTGGTTCTCATCGAACAGGAACTAATTCTAGCAAGTATTTCACTTTTAAAGAGGGTGAAAATACTGTGGTTCTTGATCGTGGAGAGATAGTTACAATTGGACAGTATCGTGGTTTTGATTATACAGTTCCACAGGCTGTTCTTGGTACTTTAATGAATAGTACAGCTTGGAATGAAGTTACCAGCGCTGGAAAAGAAGAAGTAGTTAAGATGATTTTTAGCCTGCTTTCAGGCGGTGAGATTTCTGTTGAAGGAGCGATTACTCGTTTA
Source organism: Lachnospiraceae bacterium (assembly GCA_024691565.1). Taxonomy (GTDB): domain Bacteria; phylum Bacillota; class Clostridia; order Lachnospirales; family Lachnospiraceae; genus JAEEJA01. The sequence goes on from JAILNN010000043.1 coordinate 4,250, forward strand.
ACTTCTCTTGCTTCAGAGATTGGAACGGATTATACAAAATGGCTTGATGGTGTGGTTGAAGGAGGGGTTTGTTTTAACCGAGAGTTATATAACCAGAAGTTAGAGTGGGATCAGTTTGAGAATGTTACCTATGAAATGGATATTACTAGAGCTCAGTTAAATCGTATGATGCTTTATTTGGGAGGTAATCTTAATAAATTCTCAATCTTAAAGAATAGCTGTGCTACAGTTGTTGCGAGAGCTTGGAATGCTGTTGTTGGTGCAGATTCAGAATATGCTATTTCACCAACTGGTGAAGGTCTTTTTGCATTATTTGATGCACCAAAAACAATAAGAGATGAAATCGTTAAAAAACTTCCTGGCTATTACTTGAATAATTTAGAGGGCGTTCAGGAACCTAATGCGGGATATTATGATGAAGATGCCGAGGAATGGGTTTATGTTACTGCACCTGAAGTGATTAGTCCGGTTGAATTTATATATGATGATGACTCTGTTATCATTGATGAAGAAAAGTCTAATTTGTCTGATGTTTTGCGCGTTGCAATGGGTGATAATACATATTCATTTTCTAAAGAGGTTGCTACTGTTGGAGCGGTTGTTTCAATTCCTAGCACTGGAGAATCTACAACAATTGATGGAATTTATTTGAGTGTTAATGGAATAGATGGTTCAATTGATGCTGATTCATATCCTGAAAATGCGATTTGGTTTGAGAGTAAAATTGCTGACTATGATTCTGGCAGCGAGTATTATGTAGTTGATGGTGATGGAAAACCTCTTCCTAGCGCGGTTGATGGAGATAGTATTAGCTTTAGAGTGGATAGTTTACCTATTAGTTATAAGATTGTTAAGTCAAGTGAGGGCGCATATAATTATATAAGCACTCAGATTAATGATGCGGAAGAGAGCCATACAACTGAGGTTTATTATAAATCTGGGGATGATAAGGTTTTAATTACTGATGAAACTCCTGTTTTAAGTGGTACTAAGGTTTATGTTAAGGCTACTCCAAATTCTGTTGATTCTGAATACTTTTTAGATGGAATTGATTTGAATGGTGATGAAATTTTAAGTTATGGAAATTATGATAGTGCTGAGGAGGCATATTGCTTTAAGATGCCTAGCACATATTCTAATCTGACTATTTCATATGATTTTGCTTTTGTTTTTGCTAAGGATACAAGTGTGATTCAGATGAGTGTTTCTGATGAGGCAAAAGTTAGCGATTATGTTGAGGCGATTATTGGAAAAGATTCAGATAAGCAAGATAAAATTGAGTGGAGATATGTTGATACAGATGCCGAAGATGGATGTTTTGAAATTTCTGATGATCATCGAAGTTTGAAGGCCACAAAAGCAGGTACAGCGAACGTTTGGGCTTGCATTGAGACGAATGAAAATATTGGAGTTTTGTTTAAGGTTGAAGTTTATGAAAACATGGATGACATGGTTAATGTCACAGTGAATTCTGATAATTTGGACTATGTAAGCATTTCATATGTTGATGGAGATGATGAGGTTGCCTTCCCATATAGCACATATAAGGTTAAGAAGGGTTCTGAAATTAAGATTACTCCTGTGCAGTATGATAGTGTTGTCCTTTCTGAAATTAAAAAGAATGATACCGAGGTTTTGAAGGGCGAAAAAATTGTTGCTGATGAAGATACTGAGATTACTGTTTCTTTTGAAGAGGCAGTGATTAAAGGGGTTCCTAGTCATATTACTCTTGATAAAAAGGGTGATACATATCAATTTGATGGAGCAGTGAAATATAAAGCTCTTAAGCTTAATGATAAAGAGGTATATGATTCGGAGATTACTTATAAATCTGCTGATGAGAGTTTGGTTAAGGTTGATGAAACCGGCCTTGTGACGGTTGTTGGAGATATTCCTGAGGAGGGTGCTATCGTTTATGTTACGGCGATTGCGGGCTCAAGTAATGGAATGGTTCTTAAACAGTGTAGGGTTACACTTGGTGATTATGCGGGTTCTAAAATTGTTGGTAAACTTACACTTGCGTCTGAGCCTTTCTTTGGTTCATCGACAATGAGTCATAGTACAATTGGATTTACAACATATGAAGATATTAATATGGATGTGAACTATTATAAGTACTATAAGCCTGATCAGGTATATAAAGATTTGCTTCAGGATTATCTTGATAATGAGAAGAATTATGAAAGTAATCCTGTGTTCTATAAGGCAAGTAAAGATTATGCAAATAGGGATTCATATATTGATACGATTGTAGGTGATTCTAAGGCTTCGAATATTGAACTTAAGGCGGGAGAATCAATTTCATTTTCAAATGCACCTGAATATGATACAAAAGAAGTTATTCTAAGTACATTTATTAATGGTAAGATTTTTTCTGAAGAGTCTGCGGCGACTGTTATTAGCGAGATATCGAAGTATATGTTTGGTATGGAGCCAGATTATTCTAAGACCTTCGATAGCGTTTTGGATTTATTGAAGAAGATTATATTAACAACCTATGCTACGGGTTATAATCCTGTTGATGGAATTGTTCAGGGTGGAATTACTGTTAATAAGGATGTGTATGATACCTTTAACATCGAGGATTATAAGCTTAATAATGTGTATTATGAGATTGAAATTACAGCTGATGAATTAGCTTTACTTAAGAGCTATTTATCAAATTCTGAGAATAATTATTATTCATTCTTTAATTATAATAGTGCAGGTATGGCTTCAAATATTTGGAATTCAGTGCTTGCTGATAGACCTGAGTATGCTGTGAATTCAAACTATACAAAACTTGGTAGTGAGCCAATGTCCTTATATGCTTCTATTTTGGCACTTGTAGGTCAGTCGGAATTAGAAGGTAAAGGTGGAGTTGGTTATTGGACTAAGGTTGTTGGTGGTATGCCTGAACCAGAGGAAACTGCAGAACCTGAAAGTACTGTTCCTGCGACAATGGAGGCTACTGAGATGCCTGAATCTAGTGAGGGTCCTGAAGACTCTGCTGAACCAGTTGTTAGTGAAGAACCTGGAGACATAAATCCAGAGGTTTCTAGCGAACCTGGTGATTCGGCTGATAAGCAGGGTGATAATTTTGATGCTAAGGATTCGGCACTTGTTAATAAGGCGGATGGTGATGCAGCACAGAGTGATGATCTTTTGGAGGCTGTTAAGAGGGATACTAAGGCTGAACTTGATAAGCTTAAAGTTTCGTATATTAACGTTATTAATTCTATGACTGGTCTTTCTGATTCTAAGAAGGCAAGCATGATTGCAGAGTTGACTAACTTGGTTGAGAATTATAAAAAAGCAATTGAT
>JAILNN010000027.1 GCA_024691565.1 Lachnospiraceae bacterium
GTAATACTCTTATAAAACCATTCGCCTTGACCTATGGTTAAAACAAATCCATATACACCCATACTAATAATAATCATGGTTGTAGAAGCAAATTTAGGAACCTTAATATTACAATTCTGCAATATGTATAGGCTAATAAACAAAATCAAGAAACATCCGCCAAGATAAATAATCTTTTGGGCAATGATAACTTCTTCTAGAGTTGTCGCTGTAGCCTTAAGGTAATGCCCTAAATTCACAATAGGAATAAAGGCAAATATGAGCGAAAAAAATACGTTAAAATGTTTATGCCATAAAAATACATACACACCCGCAAGTATCACTGACATAATAAACATCGATAAATAATAGATTACAATCCCATCCATAATATTGTCCTTTCAAGTAATCCACACAAATCATTTATTAATGCAATTATATAGCACAATTTAGCGTAGCACAACTAAATTTTAGATTAATATATTATTAACTATCCATTAGAATTCTTTAATGTTATAATAACTTTGACATTTTATATAATACTTAATTGCAAGAAATTTTAATAAATGTATATTTGATTTATGTTGTTTTTATACTTATTTAACCATAACTCAAAGGAAAGGCCCCTTATATTGGGGAGATGGTATATATGGCTGAAACTGAAAAGAAAAAAAGTAACCTTGGTACAATAATCAAATGGATCATAATTGTTATTGGATTAGTCGTCCTTTTCGTCTTCAAAAAAGAAGATATGCTTGCTGGAATCTCCGAAATAAAAGGAATTCCCTGGTATATCACCTGTCTTTGTCTACTTTCAATTCTATGTTACTTCGTACTTGAAGGATTTATCATAATGAAGATGACCACGCTAGGAGAAAATAAGATTTCCTGGTTTACAGGCTTTAAATGCGCGCTTTACTGTGCCTTCTTTAAACTAGCAACTCTCGGAACCGCAAGTGGTGTCGCAGAGATTTATTACCTAAGCAAAAACGGAGTAACCGTTGGAGAAGCAAGTGGTATCGGCGTTGTTCAATATACCTTCCAGAAAATTTCAATAACATTTCTTGGAGTTTTTGGTTTTATTCTCGCCTACTTATCTGGCATAAAGACAATGTCTAAGTACTCAACCTTCCTTCTAACCGGAACAATCATCGCGCTTGGAATTGTAATAGCTCTCTACCTTATTTCAACACTTAAGCGTTTTGCGGAGTTGCTTTGTAAAATCATAAACAAGGTCCTTAAAAAGTTCCCTGAAAAAGCTAAGTCTATTGAAGAACAAATAATGGGATTTAATTCGGCAGGAAAAGAATTTTGGAGTAATCCACTCTTCGCCTTAAAGATATTATCAATAAATGTTATAAAGATGCTCTTTTGGTACGTAATACCACCTCTTGTCTTCATATCAACAGAGGTCATAAACATTCCACTCTACACTCTAATTATGGCAACAGTAAACATGCTTGCAGGAGTAATGGTTGCACCTGTTGGAGCAGGAACTCTAGAATACACATTTACATTAATCTTTTCTCCGCTTGTAAAGGATTCACTTTGCACAGCAGCAATCATTCTTTATAGATTCTTCACAATGGTAATTCCTTGTTTAGTTGGAGCATTCTTCGTAATCTTAGACCGTAAGACCAGGGACTGAAAGATACATCCAAAAAAAGATACATACAAAAAAGATGCATCAAAAAAAGATGCACCCAAAAAAAAGATGCACCAAAAAAGATACATCAAAAAAAAGATGCATCTAAAAAAACAGAGAGAACCCTCACAAAAAAATAAACATTACAAGCATAAAAACGGCTACCTCGGATTTCTCCGAGGTAGCCTTACTTAATTCATTATTATATTTCTCACTTAAAAGCTCAGACTAGTTTGTGATTGTCTTCTCTGTTTCCTTATCGAAGATATGAATCTTTGTTGTGTCGAATGCGATTGGTACTGTATCACCAGGACGAGCAGTTGTACGTGGGTTAACACGAACTGTGATATCATGTCCCTCAACACTGAAGTAAAGGAATACTTCTGCACCGAGCATTTCGTAAACTCTTACAGTTCCTTCTACAACGTTATCTTCACCTGTGCTTACATAGATTTCCTCATCCTTGATGTCTTCTGGACGAATACCAAGAACAACTTCCTTACCTACATAACCACCTTCAACAATCTTCTCTGCCTTGTACTCAGGAAGAGTAATTGCATAAGAACCAAATACAAGCTTAACATCTCCACCATCATTAACAACCTGAGCATCGATGAAGTTCATCTGAGGTGATCCGATGAATCCTGCTACGAAGAGGTTATTTGGCTTTGTATAAAGATCGATAGGTGTAGCAACCTGCTGCATAACACCATCTTTCATAACTACGATACGAGTTCCAAGTGTAAGCGCCTCTGTCTGGTCATGAGTAACGTAGATAATTGTTGACTCAAGTCTCTGATGAAGCTTTGAAATCTCTATACGCATCTGTACACGAAGTTTAGCATCAAGGTTTGAAAGAGGCTCGTCCATAAGGAATACCTTAGGATTACGAACGATTGCACGACCCATGGCAACACGCTGTCTCTGACCACCTGATAAAGCCTTTGGCTTACGGTCAAGGAGATGCTCGATATCAAGAATCTTAGCTGCTTCGTGAACGAGTTTCTCAATCTTATCCTTAGGAATCTTTCTAAGTATAAGACCAAATGCCATATTATCAACTACTGACATATGTGGATAAAGAGCGTAGTTCTGGAATACCATCGCGATATCTCTATCCTTAGGCTCTACGTCATTTACAAGATTATTTCCAATCCAAAGTTCACCTGATGAAATCTCTTCAAGACCGGCAATCATACGAAGTGTTGTAGACTTACCACATCCTGAAGGTCCTACGAAAATAACAAATTCCTTGTCTGCAATGTCAAGGTTAAAATTTTTAACTGCTACGAATCCGTTTGGATACTGTTTTCCAATGTTTTTTAGTGATAAACTTGCCATTATTCACTATCCTCCTAATATTGTAAGAAATTAATTAATAAATATTGTTGCAAATAAACACGAGTTGCAACAATGAACCTGATAAATATAATACTACAAAACCCACAAAAAAACCATAGGTAGAATGTCACAAAATTTTAAGGATATTTTTGTGCAATACGCACAAAATTTTATTTGTCAAGGATTTTAAAATATTTTATTATAATGGTCCAAAGCTGTGTAATCTGAAATTTCATAGTCTATATACTTAAATTAAAAAAAGCACCGCACAACCTCCCGGTTATGCAGTGCCCTGATTTTTTTGTTAAGTCCCGGCGCCCTACAGCCCCTCTGTAGTGCCCAAAACAATTTCAATATCATAGCCCTCGCGGACCTCACCAACCTCAATCTTAGGTGAAGCGAAAAAGCTCTTCAAATCCTTACCGACGCCATTTTCCTTAACTATGATACGCGTTGACTCCTGCGACTCACCGTCATAGTCACCAACGTCACCAACCGAATAACCGGCATTCTCCAGCTTCTCCTTAGTGGAAGCCGCAAGCCCTGCCACATCGGTTCCATTTAAAACAAGAATCTTCTTTTCCTTGGAATCCTCGATAACCTCTTCTTCCTCAGCTTCATCTGAATCATCGGAATCGTCCGACTCATCCGCGGAAGTCTTATCCTTATCCTTCTTCTT
>JAILNN010000054.1 GCA_024691565.1 Lachnospiraceae bacterium
ACAACAACCTGATCTGCAAATGCAATTTCACAAGAAGCAATCTCATTTTTCTTAAGAAGGCTAGAATCCTTTTGTTCACCAGTGTTTACATCAACTGCATAATCTATCTTCTTAACAATACCTGGAATTAGCTTTGTTCCAAGCTTTACAAAATAGTTCTTTCCTTCCTCTAACTCAACACTATCCATCCACAATAGTGTAGCCTTAATTGATGTTGCAACTAAAACATTAGAATCAACAGAAAGTACGCAGCCTCTTGAAACATCCACTTCTCTATCAAGCTGAATTGTAACAGACTGTCCCGCCTCAGCAACCTGCTTTTCTTCATTCAGAATATGTATGCTCTTAACATGGGCCTTCTCGTTACTTGGTAAGGTTGTAATTTCATCTCCAACACTGATTTTTCCAGATTCAATTTCTCCCTGAAATCCTCTAAATTGATGATTTGGACGACATACTCTCTGAACTGGTAGATAAAATCCCTTTTCAGAACCACTATCCTTAATATCCACGTTTTCAAGATACTCAAGAAGAACCGGTCCATCATACCAAGAAATGTTATCACTCTTTTTTGTGATATTATCACCTTCTGTCGCAGAAACAGGAATGATAACTGTGTTTTCTAATTGGATTTCCTTCTTTAACTGTTCAATTTGAGCCTCAATTTCTTTATATCTTTCTTCAGAATAATCAACCAAATCCATCTTATTAATTGCAAAAACAAAATGCTTAATACCCATTAAAGAGCATATTCTTGCATGTCTCTTTGTTTGAATAAGAACACCCTGTTTAGCATCAATCAAAATTACAGCTAAATCTGCAAATGATGCTCCAACAGCCATGTTTCTTGTATATTCTTCATGTCCAGGTGTATCAGCAACAATAAAGCTTCTATTATCAGTTGTAAAATATCTATATGCAACATCAATGGTGATTCCCTGTTCTCTCTCTTCCATTAGTCCATCTAAAAGCAAAGAATAATCAATAGCTCCTTCTCTACTTCCAACCTTAGAATCAAGCTCAAGAGCCTTCTCTTGATCTGCATAAAGTAATTTAGAATCATATAGAATATGTCCAATCAATGTTGATTTTCCATCATCTACACTACCGCATGTGATAAACTTAAGTAGTTCCATTTATAATATCCTCCTAGAAATATCCTTCTTTTTTTCTTCTTTCCATTGAACCAGCTGCTTCATTATCAATTACTCTCGTTGTTCTTTCAGACGAAACAGCACTAAGTGTTTCCTTAATAATCTCATCCAAGGTATCCGCATCTGACTCAACTCCTCCAGTTAATGGATAACATCCAAGAGTTCTGAAACGAACCTTCTTATTTACAATTTCTTCGCCTGGAAGTATTCTTTCCCTCATGCGATCATCATCAATCATAATAATATTTCCATCACGATAAACAACTGGTCTTTCCTTTGCAAAATATAGTGAAGGGATTTCAATATTCTCCCTGGCTATATATTGCCAAATATCCTTTTCAGTCCAATTTGAAAGAGGAAATACTCGAACTTCTTCACCCTTGAAAAGCTTTGTATTAAAAAGCTTCCACATCTCTGGTCTCTGATTCTTAGGATCCCATGCATGTGCAGAATTTCTAAATGAAAATATTCTTTCTTTAGCCCTTGATTTTTCCTCATCTCTTCTTCCTCCACCAAACGCAGCTGTAAATCCATATTTATCAAGAGCTTGCTTAAGAGCCTGAGTTTTCATAATATCTGTATATGCCGAACCATGGTCAAATGGGTTAATTCCTTCTTTGACACCCTCTTCATTGATATACTCAAGCATTTCCAAACCATATTTTTCTGCAATATGATCACGAAATTCAATCATCTCTCTAAACTTCCATGTAGTATTTACATGCAAGAAAGGAAATGGTGGTTTTTCTGGATAGAATGCTTTTAATGCCAAATGAAGCATTACAGAACTATCCTTTCCTATCGAATATAACATTACAGGCTTCTCACATTCAGCTGCCACCTCTCTCATAATGTAGACAGCCTCAGCCTCTAACTTATCTAAATGTGTTAACTTAGCCATAATTAATCTCCTATCTAATATTTATTGGATTCTTCTGCGTTGACAATGATTTCTTTCCTATTGCCATCTAACGATTCAACTATCCATTTTCTAGTGTTTTTATTAATCTCAACAGAGAGTTTACCTCCCCTTCCACCTAAATCAGGACCTAAATAAAATGAAATAGCGCCGAACCGACAAGCCTTTAAACATGATGTACACCCCCAGCAATCTTTTTCTCTGTAAATTTTGGCTTTACCAGATTTCAATTTAATAAGATTACCAGGACATCCTTCTATACATTGTCCACATCCGACGCATTTTAAATCATTAATAACTATGCTCATGCTGTATATCCTCCATAAGCCAAGGAATTATCATCTTTAAACTTAAACACAAGCGGTTCTTCATCTTCTACAACAAGCTTTCTATAAATGACATTTAGTTTTCCATCTTTATAATATGAATTCACATATTTATTAAACTTCTCATCCGTATTTGGATAATTCATATTTTCACCAAAACTATGCCATCTTGTCTCTTTTCGAGCCTTAAGATGCTCAATAAGAGTATTACATACTGTTAATCTATCTTTGATTTCATAGATTTGTAGAAGATCATCAGTATCAACCGCTTTTAACTTGTCTGTAAACTCATACAGACACATAATCTTATCCTTAGCAATTCTCAAACTTTTTTCGTTATACTGATAATTCTCACTTATGCCACCAGCATATGTATCCATCACCTTTTGCATTGTTTCTTCGACTTGTTCAATGCTAAAAAATGATCCTTTGTTATTAAAATAGATATTATATTTCTTTAAATATTCTTTTGCTAAATGATTTATATCAACAGAATTATTTTCAAATTCTGCAAATCTATTAATTATACTTTCCGCAGCAATCTCTCCCTCAACCATTGCTCCAGTAACATACTTCTGAGGTGCACCTCCAGCAACATCTCCTGCTGCATACAACCCTTTAATAGTAGTTTGTCTGTTATTGTCAACCCAATATCCGCTCGCTGTGTGACCACCAACGACATAAGGCTCAGTCCCCTCAATTTCAACATTTTGTTGTGATGGTCCCTTACCTTCTTCCAACCATTTAAGTGTTTGACTAGGTGCCATATTAAGATATGCCTTATAAAGCTCTTCTTCCTGCTCCTTAGAAATGCTATCTGTTTTTAAATA
>JAILNN010000105.1 GCA_024691565.1 Lachnospiraceae bacterium
AAATTCCTGTCCGAATCCGTGCGCATCCTCGCGGAGCGTTTAACTCAGTCGGAGCTTGTACCCCGACTGAGTATAGTTTGTCATAACCCCCACCTACGCTAACGCTTAGAGGTGGGGGATTTCTCCGACTGAGTTAAATCAGGCTGTAAAATCCATACCTTTTGATATCTAAGAATGCGCTATCAACGCATTCTTAAATATCAATATCAAATACCTTTTCCAGTCTTGTTTTACATAGATATTTTATCAAAACAAGGTTCAAAATCAACCCGCTGTGTCAGATTGTCACAATAAAAAAACCTAATTTGAGACTACTCCCAAATCAGGTCATTTTTATTTTTTCATATTCATTTTTTATTTGAAGACCGTTAAAACCTAAGCTAATGCTTTACTAACAATCTCTATGAGTTTATCATTGTCAAATGGCTTAGAAATGAAATCAACTGCTCCGTTTTGAATTGCTTCAATAAGTTTTGACTTCTGTCCAGCAGCTGTAACCATCACAACCTTAGCATCTGGATTTTCAGCCTTAATCTTCTTAAGAGCTTCAATTCCATCTAATACAGGCATTGTGATATCCATTGTAACCAAATCTGGCTTAACTTCACCGTACATTTGATATCCTTCTTCACCATTTCCAGCCTCGCCAACAATTTCATGTCCAGCATCTACTAAAATGTCCTTTAAGATTTTTCTAGATGTTCTCGAGTCATCAACCATCAATATCTTTGCCATAACAATGTTCCCCCTAATAATTTATATTACAATTACTAAATCTAATTTCTCACCATGAATAGTGAAAGGCGCCAAAATTATTTCTCCAGTCAGCTTCTGAGGTGTATCAAACATCTCTGGTGGAAGCATATCAATTTCAACTCCATTATCATAACTTTCCCTTGCGAACAATCCATTATTCATATTAAGAAATTCACAATCAGCATCTAAGGTATCCATATCAACCTGCGTAAGTTCTTCCTTAAGAATTGATTTTGCAACCATAATCATCGCCTTATCAGAACCACTAAATGCTGAAGTAAAATTGCATTCACCATTAAATCCCTGCTTTGCAATGAATGAACAATCATATTCACTCAACTTTTTAATCTTATCTATAGACACATTTGGGTCTACAAATCTAACAATAAATCTAGCTGTCAATTGAATATAACGCTTATAAAATTCTGTTATATCAGCCTTATCTGTAAATACCGCGATTTCTTTATCGACATCACATGATTTAAAAGCTTCGATATCCTTTTCTGAATATCCTTTTGCTTCTGCAAATCCTTGTATTTCTTTTGATATGTCGTCAACCGACAAAAATCCGGCCTCACTTATGGTCTGGACAAATAAAAGATATCCATCGCCCTGTTGCTTAAGAAGATAAGAAACCTGATCATCATCCAAGTAACCCTTCTCAACGGCGATATCACCAAAGCGCTTATCTAATTGTTGCTGAAGTTGATTAACTTCTTCGGCCTGTTCCTTTGTCATCAATCCAGATTCTGTTGCAAGAAGTCCTAATTTTACTCTTGAATTTCTACATTTTTCAATTATTTCATCCAGCTGATTTTGTGAGACTACTCCCTTTTCTACTAAATACGCTCCGAAATAGATACCAAACATATGTTGTACCTCCCCACTGTATTTTATTCGATCATTCGTCTGTTCAAATAGACATTTTCAATATTATATCATATATTGAAAAAAAATCAAATAAAACATAGCGTATTTATAGGGAATTTTTAAACAAAAACAAAAGAGGTAACTGCGAACCACTTTGTTCGAATTACCTCTTATGAATTTTCAAATTAAAATCAAAAATTATTTATCTCTCCAAATGATTCTACCCTTTGTTAAATCATATGGTGACATCTCAAGAGTAACTTTATCTCCTGGTAAAATTCTGATAAAGTTCTTTCTTAATTTTCCACTGATATGTGAAAGCACTCTATGTCCATTTTCAAGCTCAACCTGAAACATTGCATTAGGGAGCTTTTCAACTACAGTTCCTTCAATTTCAATTACATCTTCTTTAGACATTCCTACTAAATCCTCCATTTTTTCTAAATTAATTTTCGTTAAATTCTGACCTTACGCTGTTGCTCCAGGTGTCAAAATTTCTGGTTCACCATCGGTTATCAAAACAGTATTCTCATGATGAGCAGCGCGACTTCCGTCTCTTGTCACACAAGTCCACTCGTCATCAAGAACCCAAATTTCATAGTCTCCACGAGCAATCATAGGCTCTATACAAATAGTCATACCCTTGCGAAGTTTCATTCCACGACCAATAGGTTTAAAGTTTGGAACCTCTGGATCTTCATGCATATCCTTTCCGATTCCATGTCCTACCAAATCACGAATAACCCCATATCCACAGCCTTCTGCGTAATCTTGAACAGCTTTACTAATTTCAAACAGGTGATTTCCAGCAACTGCATGCTTAAGACCTTCATAAAATGCAGCCCTTGTATTATCAATGAGTGCGCGGTCATCTTCACTAATCTCACCAACCGCAAAGGTTCTTGCGGCATCAGCCATATAGCCTTCATGTGATAAAACTGTATCGAGAGTAACAATATCTCCCTCTTTCAAAATGAAATCCTTATTCGGAATTCCATGAACCACCGCTTCATTGACAGATACACAAAATGCATTTGGGAATCCTTCATATCCCTTACATTCAGGAATACAATTTGCTTCCAAAATCATCTTCTCGCCGATTTGATCAATCTCTAAGGTTGACATACCCGGCTTAATCTGTTCTCCGATTTTGTCATAAATTTCTCCGAGAATTTTTCCAGCTTCTCTCATTAATCGAATTTCTCTCTCGGATTTAATAGTTACTGCCATTTCTAATCTCCTAAATTAGTTTAAAGCATCTAAAGCTGCTACGATATCTTCCCAGCAAGGCTCAAGACCTTTCTTTCCATCAATTGTTGCAACAATTCCTTTTGCCTCATAATGTGGAACAAGTGGAGCTGTCTCCTTCTCATAAACATCAAGTCTGTTCTTAAAAGTCTCGATGTTATCATCCTTTCTCTGAATAAGCTCAGAACCACACTCATCACAAATTCCCTCTACCTTTGGAGGCATGTTCTTTGTATGATATCCAGCACCACACTTAGGGCAAACTCTACGTCCTTCCATTCTTTCAACAAGAATTTCATTAGACAATTTCATATAAACAGCGATATCAATTTTCTCGCCATTTTCTTCCATAGCCTTATCAAAAATTTCAGCCTGTGGAAGTGTTCTTGGGAATCCGTCAAGAACATATCCGTTCTTGCAATCATCCTGGTGAATTCTATCTAAAACGAGGTCACAAACGAACTCATCTGGCACCAACTCACCCTTGTCCATATACTCTTTTGCCTGTTTTCCTAACTCTGTGCCATTCTTAATATTCTCACGGAAAATATCTCCAGTAGAGATGTGTGGAATATTGTATTTTTCTGTAATTCTAACTGCCTGTGTTCCTTTTCCTGAGCCTGGCGCTCCTAACATGATTACGTTCATTGAAATACCCCTTTCGAATTAAAGTTATTATTTTCTGTGCTTCCCAATACAAACATTTTTTCCATTAAGCACAATTTTTATGATACCTTAAATATCGGTAATTTACAAGTAAAAGTTTTAAATCCTCTACCTGGCTTCGATATATGCCCTAAAAGCAACTATCATCGATGGATGTAAGAAGGTATATGAAACTCTTACATCCTCAATTACATAAGAAAAAACTGCCTTATCATCATATACAGAAATCTGTCCTCTTCCATCATCAAAGCTATAACTCATATCATCTTCAGTTGTTATCTCATCCTGTGAAACTTCTTCCTTAGCGGCATACATAAGTTGATTTCCCTTACTTAACATACTCTCATACATCTGGGCATAGCTATCTACGATAGACTTATCAGTAGAAAAACTGTATACTGCATTAACCTCATTATTAGCCGGGAAAAAAGATGTAATCGCACTTTTCCCAGGACATAAAAATATGGTATGAGAAAAGCGATTTCCGGCCTTACTATCTAAATAAAATGACTTAATTTTTCCGGCCATATAAAGAGGCATCCATCCTGAAATTGCAGTAACCATTTCCTTTAATTGTCTATCAATATTATGGATAATTATAACCTCTGTACCATTCTTTAAAATTCCAAGCATGAATTTAAGCCACATCATAGAAAACTTCTCATCACCAAAAATCCAATCCATTTTTTTATCTGAGTAAAGGTAAACTTTTTCTTCTTTTCCTACATAAACATCTGCGAGAAATTTAATGGAAGCTTCTCTTATTCCCTCAATTCCAACATAGATATTTTTTTTATCTTTAGGAATGAGTTTCATATCCTCTTCCGTCGGAACCATAAGGTCAATATTTACACCACTTCCGACCACTGCCTTAAATTTTTCAATCATAGCATCAATTGCCTGTGACTCAACATTATTTTCATTTATCAACCATTCATAAAACTTTTTTTCTAGCTTTTTTGGGTCTACATCAGCAAGGCTAGCGCCTATCATATCGCATAATTCGTCAGTTTTTCCAACTGCTTTAATCCTACTCAAAAGCACATTGCAAAGTTTCTTCGCGACATCAGCATTTGACTTTGGACTACGACTTCCACTTCTATATCTACTAATCAGCGATGCATCGACATTTAAATCCTTAGCAAGTTTTACATTTGAAATATTCGCCGTAAGCATTGCCCATTTTAATTTCTCCCTAAATGAATCATAAATAGTTTCCATTATTGAAAACCCCCCAGGATGATTGTTATATGAGTAAAAATTTATAAGTAAAAATCAAAATAATTGTACATATACTGCCACATATTGTCAAGGTATATACCCTTTTCATGCACCTTCGCGACCAACCTTCCACAAAAAACAAAATTAGGAGGAACCCAAATATGGATTCCCCCTAATCTAGAAAATTATGTAATTGAAAGAAACTAGCTATTTAAATATTTTGTCATTAAATAATTACATCATTTAACATTTACTTTAACAGCCGCATACAAGCCGTTCTGCGCATATGCGTAAATCACAGTACTTCCCTTGGCTGTTCCAACCACTGTTCCATTGTTACTAACAACTGCAATACTTGGATCTGCAGATTCAAACCTGATTTTTGCTGTATGATAAGCAACCTTGGTTCTCTTCTTAACCTTAAGTTTAGCTTTAATCCTTCCTGTTGCAGTAACCTTAACATTGAGAGTCCTTCTGTTAACCTTAACACCTAAAGGATTTCCCCTCTTTCCGCCAAGCGTTGTAATATGAACAGTCTTTGATGTAGAAATTACATATGTCTCGCTTCCTACTGTCTTATAAGAAACAATCAAGTACTTATAATATGTTCCCTTTGAAAGTCCGGTAACCTCTTTCTCAGCTGCATTTGGATCAGTAATCTCCTCAAGTTTTTGCATCTTTGTTCCACATTTAGAACCATAAAGAATATAACCGGTAGCGCCTGTAACTGGCTGCCATGTAAGCTTAATACTCTCCTTAGTTGGTGTTCCTCTAAGTAACAAACGATTATATTTTGAATTCTCAACATCGTCCTTATCCGTATCTGCTGTAAGAATAATCTGCTCCTTCTGAACTACTGGAACATTCTCCTCAAGTGCATTTGGAGTAGGAGCAGGTTCTGCAGTAGGAACTGCACTTGGTGCTGCAGTTGGAGCAACACTTGGAGCAACCGTTGGTTCTGCAGTAGGTTCCTCTGTTGGAGCTACAGTTGGTTCCTCTGTTGGTGCTTCTGTAGGTGCTATTGTAGGCTCCTCAGTTGGCGCTACAGTTGGCTCTTCTGTCGGTGCTACAGTTGGCGCTACAGTTGGCTCTTCTGTTGGAGCTAAGGTTGGTTCTTCTGTAGGTGCTTCTGTAGGCTCCTCTGTTGGAGCTAATGTCGGTGTAGGTGTTGGTTCCGGAATTTTTTCCCACTTAGAATAGACAAAAACATCTTCAACTACATGAAGGTCATCATAATCACAAACCGTTTCAAAGTCTTTATCTAAGTACCAGCCAACAAATTCATATCCATTCTTTGTTGGATCTTCAGGCTTTGTAAGTACTCCAGAATATTCATGCTTTTGTCTTAATCCTGTATACTCAATTTCTCCATCCATAAACCTAACAATGATATAATCTCCTTCTAAAATTGTAACATCCGTATCAGCCGAAGCATTATATCCATATTTAGCAGCATATCTAACCTGATATGTTGCAGGGGAAAGATCTGTTACCGCCCCTTTAGTTACTGCCGTATATTCTTCATCAGTAACCTTCTTATATTCCATTTCTGTGGTAATACCAGTGATTGTACCATCGCACTTACCCTTAATTGTTTCATTTGTAGCCGTTACATTTGGCGCATCTTGATTTCCAACTTGCACATTAAGCTTATACTCTGCACTAGCTCCTGAATACAATGTTGTTTCAGATGCAGTTGCTTTAATCGTTGCACTTCCAAGACCAACAATACTAACCTCTCCAGTATTCTCATCTACTGTTACAACCTCGCTATCAGAACAAGAATATGTAATGGTTGAGCCTTCAACTAAACTACCAACCGGCTCGACTGTGAAATTAGCAGAACCATATTCTACATTAACAACCGACTTAATAAATTCAATTTCCTGAGATTCCTTATCCAAAACATTAACAATGATTACAACACCTTGGGTATTTGCAAGGTACTCAGCCTTTCCGTCGTCATTAACATCCTCTTCAACAACGGTAACCTTAACAGCAATTGCAACGTCTTCACCTTCCACACCCGTTGTTTCAAGGCCTCTTGCGGTAATGCTTCCATATTCCTGACCACTCTCTATCATAAACTGTGGCTCTCCAACCGCTCCAGTAACCTCAGCCATTATTTCATCAAAGGTTACAGTCTCACCTCTAGTGCAAGTAATTGAATTACCTCTATATAGCTTCTGCTTAGCAGCAACAATATTTCCAGTGTATCCCGCTTCCTGCAATGTGTAATTATCCTTCGCGCTTCCGCTCAATGTGAAGTTCTCATCAAGTGTAATTGCCTTGTCATTACCAACATAGGCATCTGCAAATTTTCCTTTAACACTCTCTTCAACGATTGTAAGATTTTCCTCGTCTCCCTCAACAATGCCCGTAAAATCGCCTTTATACACGGTAACATCAGTCGTTCCGTCATATGTTTTATCAGGAACATCAGCTGTGAAAGTAAGATCCTTCTTTGCAATCGTCCATGGAATTTCGTATACATCTTTTGTTCCATCGCTCCAGCTATATCCACTATTAAGTACGAACTTTGCAATATAGTCACCAGCATTTTTTTCTTCTACATTATAAGCTGTATATGCTGATGTTTCTTCATCGTAATCAACACCCTTCTGCTTACTTCCGTTGTAGACAAGATCCTCTGTAACTGCCGTTGGCTTATCAACTGTATAAGGCTGTATATAATACTCTATGTCATCGACCATTGACTTAGCACCACTTCCAAAACCGATTCTCAGACATGCAATTCCATAAGTAGTACCTGTTAATGTACTCGAGTTAGCCTTGACATCATCAATATAAACATCAAATGTATTCGTTGCGGTGCTATATTCAATCCTCACCGTATGCCAAACATTAGCTACAAATGCAGGTGCGCTATCGAGAGCTGTTGTTGGTGCATCCCTACCAGTAGAAGAATACCAAATTCCGTCTGAAACGGTAATTCCTGCAACTGTATAGTCGTAGTAATTACTTGAGCTGGTAAGTCTTGCATAGGTTACAGCATTTTCAGAATCTGACTTCATCTTAAATTTTAATACATGAATGCC
>JAILNN010000252.1 GCA_024691565.1 Lachnospiraceae bacterium
ATGAAGTCATCAAGCGTTTCGACAACATCATTATTAGCTAGATCTATGGCTTTAAGAATATTATCTTCAGTAAATCCATCTAGCTTCTTTAATGCATATATAAAAATATCACTCAAACTCATCATATATTTAAAACAATCTTATTTCTTTTTGAATAGAAAAACGAATAACCCAATCAAAACGATTATTGAAATGAATACAACAACTCCAATACCTCCTCCGTTTAAAGAGGATTTATTACGGACCTTCCTGTCAGCAGACATCTTCTCTGTAGATTTATCTTCTAAATAAGACTGATTATCACTATAACCTACAAAAAAAAATCCTTGTTTTTTTAGATGAGCTGCAACTTTCCCATCTTGTGCAACCATTAAGAAATTTCCAAAATTTTCTTTTAACAGTCTCAATAACACTGATGCTTTATCTTGTACATCATATTCTTGACTTTGAGACATTTTTCTCAACTGTTTACACAAAGCTGAGCCATTTTTTTTGTCTAATGCATTTATATTGTTAATTATATCCCCAACCACAGAACTAATATCCTGTAAGCCATCCAAGTCAGTATTATCAGGCTCATAATCACCCAATAAATGCACATCATAAACTATAGATATTAGGACTCTTGCTACGCGAGCTTCTTTTCCTCCATGCTCAAAGCCAAAAACATCCTCCGTATAATGATTTGCATAACCATTCCTGCGCTTTTGCTCAGCAACAAAATCTGCTTGAAAACTCTGAATCATTGTATCAGACCATCCATAACCTTCAACCTTATCCTGTAGATAAGAGGACCAGGGTCTTGAATTGTAACCCCAATGAAACAGCAATCGATGTTTACACTGAAACCCCGGATATTTTTCTTTTAAATACGCATAGAAGTCAAATGGATCGCCATTATCAGAAAATGCATAATCAGCATTGTTATTATCAATAAGAACTGAACTTACAAATCTCATCCAATTTGTAAGTTTCTCATTTCTTTCTAATCCCAATACTTCATACATATCGTCGGCATGCTGCTCCCAAGAACCATGAGCCGACGATAATACGGGACATATTATGGATAATAATGCAATTAAAACGTATTTCCTAAGCATCTATTTTTTCTTGATAATATTCTTAGGGATGATATAGATAAGGAATCTCTGGTTCTTCTCATTGACAGAATCACGCATCGTTTTTGCACTGAGTCTACCATCACCACTTCCCGCTATTTGAAGTTCACAATTCTTTTCTGAGAATTTTACTTTTGGATTAGTTGCCCAAAACTTAATCAAGCTCAAAGCTCTCTGATATGATAGATTATAATTAAACTCCGTCATTTTTGCTGAATTAGCAGAAGCTTGTCCTTCAACAATCACCAGATATTGGTTCTCAGAATGTTTTTCCAAGAAATTCTTCACTTGTTGTCCAGCATCCATCAATTGTGACCTGGTAGAATCACTTAACAGTTCTATATCGTACTTACTTACTGGAAATTGACAATCAATATTTAGAATAAACTTCTCATATTCCTTGTTGTAAGTAAAGTATTTACCTTCCAAGTCACGAGTCGAAGCCTCTACTTTCTTAATGTCCTCAAGCTCTATGATAGTAGCCTCCATACGCTTGTTAAGCAATACTATCACCAAAACAAACAGGACCAACATGATAATAAACAGGCTTGTCATCAAGTCTGAATAACTTGTCCAGAAAAAAGACTCTTTTGATTTCTTCATATATCAAATGTCCTTTATGGGTTCTGAACAATAGTTGAGTCTACTGTCTGTATAGGATCTGCAGTTGCAACGCTATCTACTGGCATCTCATTTTGCACAACTGGGGCAGGGGGCGTCTCGCCCTTCCAGATATTATATGCTGTATTGCCCACCGTAGCTAATGACATGATGATTATACCACCGACTACTGTCCATTTAAGGCTAGATGGTATTATAGCTTTAGCAGGCTCTTGTTTATAATAAAACCCATCTTCATTGTGTCCACTATGTTGAACAGGGTCATCTTTACCAACAGCATTTACTATCGTTTGTGCAGCAGCGAGGAAATCCGAAGCAAGTTTTTCTTGTGATTGAGTAATCTTTGAACATACTTCATCTAATTGACTGGGGAGTTCTTCGAGTTTCTTCAAGCTTTGCGCAACTTCTGGCATTTCATTCATTTGCTCTTTGAACTTATTACGCATATCCTGACAGAGGTCTTTAAACTGTTTGTTATTCTCGTCTACAGCACTCTTAAGTTTTACAGATTGCTCAGTAAGAGCCGCATAAGTCTCATTAACCTGTTGTTCTGTAGATTCCTGTACAGCCTTTATTGACTCCTGGATATTTTTATGAGCATCAGCTGTTTCCTCTGCAATAACCGCTTTGTGAGAGTGAAAGAATTTCTGAATATCCTGTAGGATACCAATTCTATCTGTCTCCCTATCCAACTTTTCAGCAAAGACTTGCATTTCCTTATAATAATCATGTACATCATTAAGATACTTGGTAAAGTTGTCCAAGCTCTCAGTACTGCTTCTCAAGCGGCGCATAATACTACTGACTCCCGTTGCAATAGCCTCCAAGTCAATAGCTTTGTACTCTTCGATAACATCAGCTTGTGACTTATATACCTCTTTGGCTTTACTAAGAGTAGTATTTATTGCGTCTGTATTCGATTTAAAATTCCTATTAAAGGTCGCCAACTGGTTAACAAGAGCTTTCATCTGCTGAGAAACTGTAGATGGTACTGCAGCCAAGACTCTCGACTGCATCCAAGCCAAGAACTTATTCTTATCAGTCTCCTCCTGTAGCTTCTTATCCTTAAAATAAATGGTATTATAAGAAGTTAATATAATACCAAGGGCGCTAGCTAACATTGCAATTGCAACACCCCAAAGTAGGTCATTGATGTTTGTTGCTGCACTATTTCCCGCAGCTCCAGGATCGCCAGCCATCAACTGTAGGATAGCATCACCCCAAACTAAAGCAACAAGACCTATAATCGCGCCGCCCATTGTTCCTGCAAGGCCAAAATACAAGGGCAAAGGCATCTGTGAATTGATTTCGTCCTCAATCATATCACAATGGCGATCAACAGAATCTTTAAGGAGTTGGAAGTCAACTTCAGTACCCTGATTACCCTCAAGATAACCATTTATTGAGCTTTTAATATCGTCAAAAATCTTATTGCCCGAACCTTTGATTCCTACGACCAGGTCATTACTATCCTTAACCAGCTCATAATCTTGTCCTGCAAAGATATTGCTGAACAAATCTATTCTAACACGGTTTTGATAAAATTTTAAGCTCTGAAAGAAAACTACAACTATAACTACCGTGAAAGTTAAAAACACGGGGAATGTCATTTCCATATTACGCCAATTTTACTTTTGCTAATCTTTTTATAATCCAATCATTACCCTCCAATTGCGCTTCTCCAGACTCTACACCAACAACAGTTGAAGCTACATTAGGCTTTACACCTTCTGTAAGTATCGCAGCCATGGCAGGATCGTAGTTGCGGATTTTCATGAAGTCCAATGGTCTGAAAGAGGCCACGCCAGAATCGTTGGTAATTCTCAATTCAAAATATGAATCATCTGACAACTTATCTGTAAGGTCAGAGAAATATATGCTACTTCCAGCAGAACGAGGGAAAGAAGCGTATCTTATAACAATGTCCTCTTTATTACCCGTTTTTATTTCAGATTCCTGAGAGAGCATAACTACAGGTATGGAGGCTTCATTTTTTTCATCAAGACCATTTAATGATGAATCATTATTATATAACACATTTAATTCATTATTATCACGAGTTAGATCATCTATCTTTCTTTTAAGTTTACCGATTTCGACACAGGCCCCTTCATATTTTTCTCTATAATCATTATATAGATTCTCGAATCTTTCTTTTTCTTGAGACGCCTCATTTCTCTGATTAAAAACGAGATTAAACTTTTCTCTTGAAACAGAACCATGAGAGCCATCCAAGTCTTGTTTAGACGGCATTCCTTTCCTAGAAAGTTTAATAATTATAAATATTGCAGCAATTAGCAATATGGCTAATCCCATAATAACAAATTGTGCTGTTCCCAAATCATGTATCATACATTCAAATTATTAATAAGATTACTTAAGAAACCCTTTAGCGGATAAAAGAACAACGTCTCACGTAAAGGATCGGTATCCTCATAATCCTTACGTTGCTGCTCAAGTCCGCGATTAATAAACGTAGCAAGGTCTTGATTACAATACTGTCTAGCTGCACTAATACTATTATTAGTTATTCCAAAGTTATCTTTCATATCAAACTCTGAACACAGCGAGAAGAAGAAATCAAAGAATCTACCAGCACTCTGTTCCACCATTTTCTTATAAACTTCATCAACAGCACCAAATACCACATCAGTCATCAGTTCATTACCATTAGACTTTAGTATTACCTGCTTCTCCTTGTTGCCAACTGGTTCGGTACCTAAGATACCACCCTTGCAAGTAGACTCCTTTGAACCTTCTTTATCAAGACCAATGATGCCAAGAGGATTGCTGCCATAACTCTGACCTGTCACAATTTCGATAATTTTCTTCGTATAAGAAGAAAGGATATCGCTATTTGTAGAAATAATCTTAATAACCTTACTACCATTACCACTCAAAGAAATGTGGCGAGGCAATGGTAATTGCTGCAACTTGACGATTTGAGCGATATGATAAATAATAGCAGTATAGAACAAAACAAAGACAATCTTAAACTTCTCGTCGTCTTGGAGAAGATTATTAAAATCTATCTTTTTCTTATTCACATTCTTCAAATTCTGGTTATCACACAAAGAGAATAGGAATGACGCCATATTTGCAGGATGACGATTATTGTCTGAATCAAAAATAGAAAGCACGTCGCGTACAGCTGCATCTGTAGCATTAGATTCCAGAACAGCCTTTATTCTATCCTTATAAGCATCAACAATACCATTATGAACAGTGTCCTTCGCAAAAGCATCCTGGAATATGTCATTAGCAGCGAACTTAAATGATGTTACAAATGACAATTCCTTATCTACAAAGTAAGCAACGTCAGTCGTACCTCCACCAATATCTATATT
>JAILNN010000049.1 GCA_024691565.1 Lachnospiraceae bacterium
TGCTCTTGATAATGGTAGTGGATATTACACAGAAAAAGACCAGACAGATATGAATAACTCATTTGCTAACTTAAAGAAGTTTAGTGATGCAGGTTATGGTATTATTCTTGGTGAACATGGTGTAGTTACTCCTTCAAAGGTAACAGGTAGTGTTTCACAGTGGTTATATGATGTATTTACAAATTGTAAAGAGTATCATGCAGTTCCATGTTTATGGGAAACTGGAAACTATTTTGATAGAACTGCACCACAGCTTATGTATCATGATATCGCTGTATTATATAATACAGTAAATAGTGCTACGGGTGATACTTCAATGACTAAAGATTCAGGTGGAGCAGTATTTGAAGATACAGATGTTGAGGGTGGAATTCCTGATTATCTTGATAGCTCTATTTGGGGTACAACAGGTACACTTAAAGCATATTTATTCTATCAGACAGCAACTTGGGATTATAGAAATGCTTATACTCCTTTAGCTAAGGCTGGAAGTGAAAGAACTTGGAATTATGTTCAGGCAAACGGATCTGAAATTACTAAAGAGGTAACAACAGTTACGGATGTACAGCTTACTGCTGATGGCGAATATACAATTTCTTATGAAGGATTTGATGTATCTGGAGCTAATCACTTTAATATGCTTGGTATTTCAACAAATATTTTAGCTTCAAAGTATGGCGGAGCAGATATTAAGATTACTAATGTTAGTGTTAAATATGATGGTGTAGAAGTTGGAGAGGGTAATTACACACCTCTTGTTAAGGAAGATGATAAGTACTTAGATTTCATGCTTATTAATAAGTGGAACCCAGATGTTACATATCCATTAACAGAACTTGATTTATCAGAGAAGCTTACACTTCCTTCTAAATCACTTTCAATTACGTTTACTATCGAAGGACTTGATACTGTTCTTAAGGATATTGAAGATGGTACATTTATTGAGCCAGAAACAGGACTTTCAATCAATGATATGAATGCGACACCTGCACCAGAAGAAACTGTTGATCCTACGGTAACTACTGCACCTACTGCAACTCCTGCTGCTGTTAAGACTGCTACACCAGCTGCTGCTACAAAAGCTGCTGCAACTACAAGTGCTGTTAAGGCTGGAGATGTTATTGAAGTTGGAAACTTTAAGTATAAGGTGGTTAAGGTTAGTGAAGGTACAACAAAGGGTAAGTTATCTGTTGTAGGACTTACAACTTCTGGTAAAAAAGCTAAGAAACTTAATGTTAAGGCTACAGCTACTTATGAGAATTCAACTTATAATGTTTCAAAATTAGGCAATAAAGCTTTTGCTAAGGCTAAAGCTAAGACAATTATTCTTAATAAGAATATTAAGGCCATTCCAAAGCTTTGCTTCAATAATTGTAAAAATCTCACAACAATTAAATTTAATGCTAAGTTAAAGAGTGTTAAGAAGAATGCATTTAAGGGTTGTAAGAAGAAGATTAAGATTAAAGGTAAGTCTGCAAAGGCTAATAAGAAGCTTATTAAAAAGGCATATAAAAAGGTTAAATAGTTTTTAGATTTGCCTTTAGATTGAATTAAATATTATTTTAATTATTGCAGAGGAGTAAGAGATTCTTATTCCTCTGTTTTTTATTTCAAGGAGTTTTTTAAAAAAGACCTTTTTTATAAAGAGTATTTTTTTATATAGAGTATTAAGATAGGTAGAAAGCCTTATTTTTCAACTATATCTTTACAAAACTTAAAAAAATATATATAATTATCGAGTATAAATAGACGGAAAGAGAGGAATTAGTCATGAGAGTTTTAGTTACAGGCGGAGCTGGTTTTATTGGAAGTCATACCTGCGTTGTTTTGCTTGAGAGCGGTGCAGATGTGATTGTTGTTGATAATTTAGTGAATTCTAATGAAGAGTCACTTAAGAGAGTTGAGAAGATTACCGGTAAGACAGTTAAGTTTTACAATGTAGATATGGTAGATGAAGTTGCGCTTGATGAGGTTTTTGATAAAGAGGAAATTGATAGCGTAATTCATTTTGCAGGATTAAAGGCTGTCGGAGAGTCATGTAAGATTCCTTTGAGATACTTTGATAACAATTTTAAGAGTACATTAAATTTGCTTAATTCTATGGTTAAGCACAATGTTAAGAATATTGTTTTCAGTTCTTCTGCTACAGTTTATGGAAAACCTAAGTCAGTGCCAATTAGAGAGGATTTTGAATTATCAGTTTCTAATCCTTATGGTAGAACTAAGCTTGTTATTGAAGATATGCTTAGAGATATCTACGCCGCTGATGATTCTTTAAATATTGCACTTCTTAGATATTTTAATCCTATTGGAGCTCATGAGAGCGGACTTATTGGTGAGGATCCAAATGGTATACCAAATAACCTTGTGCCTTATGTTGCAAAGGTTGCTGCTGGTAAGTTAGAGTGTATCAATGTTTTTGGTGATGATTATGATACACCGGATGGAACTGGTGTTAGAGATTATATCCATGTCATGGATTTAGCTGAGGCTCATTTTGCTGCTTTAAAGAAGCTTGAAGAGAAACCAGGACTTGTTACATATAACCTTGGAACTGGAATTGGATATAGCGTTCTCGATGTTATTCATGCATTTGAAAAGGCTTGTGGAAAGGAACTTCCATATAAGATTACTGAGAGAAGACCTGGCGATATTGATGAATGTTATGCCGATCCAACTAAGGCTAAGAATGAGCTTAACTGGGTTGCTACAAGAGATATTGCTCAGATGTGTAAGGATTCCTGGAATTGGCAGAGTAAGAATCCAGATGGATATAATTCATAAATAATAAAATTAAATTCATTATGAAAAGGAAAGGGTGAAGAGTTATGACATTAACAATTACAATGACTTTAGTGTGGTTAATTGCCTTAGCTGTCCTTGTTCTTATTGATATTTTCACCATGGGATTTATTTGTATATGGTTTGCAGCGGGTG
>JAILNN010000068.1 GCA_024691565.1 Lachnospiraceae bacterium
GTCAGATATCTTTGACCCAGATAGTACAGTAAAACCGCCAGTGCTTACAAATCCTTTTGCATTCGCTTCATTCCCCTTGCAATACAAGTAGACCGTATCATCTGTTGCCTTCGGAGCTGGTACTAGCACCTTGTATCCAAGCGTATTGATAAGAATCTTCACGTTATCAATAAACTCTTCCATAGTAGCAATCTGCGCTTCCTTCAACACAGTGTTTTTATATGTGTTCTTCGTCAAAATAGAATACCTACCACATTCCTTAGCAATTTCAACAAAACGATTCTCCAAGTATCTGATTAGGGCTTTATTTAAGTCTCTACCAACAAAAATAACTGCCGTATTCCAATAATACTTCTCTTTACCTGATTGAAAGTCTCTAAGATGTTGTGTCAACCTATCCAAGATATTTTCCGCTTCACCAATATATACAGAATCTGTTCCATCATCCTCCTGACACATCAGGAAGTACACTCCGACACCTTTGATATCATCCCGGTCACATCCAGCAACCTCAGTTCTTGGTATCTTGATGGCTTTACCATTCCAATTAGATAACTCCGCAGTAGTTAAACTATCCGCAGATCCGTTTACAAGAAAAAGTTCAATAGTCTTTCCATACATTCTAAACACCATCCTCACAATTAATAATACATTCTCATGTATATATGCGATTATTCATCGACAACCGGGTTCTCATTATTATCCGAATCTTTTGGACTCTTACCATTTAAAATATCTAGCATTTCTTTATTGAAATACCCTTTAGGTTCAGAATAAATAGTCTTTTCCTTCGTTGTTTCATCAGAATTATCTATCTCTGAAAATATATCCAACGTGTCATTCATTGAATCTGATTCTGCCTTAAAAGCTCTACCAACATTATAGAACTTTTCAAAATAATACTTTAAACGTTCAATAACATGCTCTTTCTTTTCAGATCTATTACCGCCTCCAAATCGTGATACCGGAGGCAGAATCTTATCTATATCTGTTCCGGTTGTTTTTATCTCACCAATACTAAAAGCGTACTCCATAAATCTTCTTGTGGCTTCTTCTTGCAAGTTTTCTTCAATGATGATAACAAGAAGTTGCTTATCACGTTCTTCCGCAACATAATTATTCCATTCAGTCATAATATCATCAACATCATTAATACCCGCAATAAAATTCTCAATAAGAGCTTTCTTACTTCTCAGTTCAGGGCTTGCATCAATAGCCTTTTTTATACTAACAAGCACTTCCTTATCTTCGCAATGACTATCGTGATATTTCTTGACCAGCATAAGAATATAGTCAATATTGATTTCAATTTGCTTGATAAGTTCAATCTCAAATACAATGTCATCATCAATACTTACTGCTGTATGCTCCTCTCTCTTACGCTTCCACTCATCACGTAAATCCTGATACTTACCAAGATAGTCCTGCATATCTCTTTCTGAAAGAATCTCTTTGCCAGCAAAATCATCAAAAGAACTTAGCAAATTTCTCATTCTTAATATTGCACCAAATAGAGAGATAAATGCCTTTTGATTGTTCTCACCTTCAATTCTAGGTTCCTCAACAGGGAACTTAGTTGTAAGTTCCTCAATCATATCAACATAACCAGGATAAGGAGTATCATCTACCCCTGTATAACCATAGTAATAATCATTAAAGCTTTGTAAAAGAACTATGCCACCTGCGTCTTTATCTCCAAATAATGATATAGCAGAATCAACTCTCTTCTGAAGATTTCTAAAACAAACAATGTTACCGAATGTCTTAATTGAATTAAGAATTCTGTTTGTTCTTGAAAATGCCTGAATTAATCCATGCATCTTCAGATTTTTATCCACCCATAGAGTATTAAGTGTTGTAGCATCAAATCCTGTTAGGAACATGTTGACAACAATAAGAATATCAATCTCTTTATTCTTCATTCTGAGTGAGACATCTTTGTAATAGTTTTGGAACTTATCACTTGATGTATCATAATTTGTATTAAACATTTTATTGTAATCATCAATTGCACCTTCCAGAAACTCCCTACTAGGTTGATCAAGTGCAGATGTATCCTCTGAATTCTCTTCTCCTAAAAGTCCATTATCTTCCTCTGCTTCTTCCTCATTGGCTGCAAAACTGAAAATTGTAGCCACACGGAGCTTCTTTGTCGGATCTTTATCCATCTGCTTTTTGAATTCCTCATAATAGAGCTTTGCCATAGGAACAGAAGCCACTGCAAAAATCGAATTAAAACCACTTAAGCGCTGTTTCTGCTTAATCTCCTCTACAGTTCCTTGTTTTGATGATGCAACCTCCTCAATATTCATCAAGGAGTTATAAACGTAGGACTTATCCCCTCGGTATGTTTTTCTATCAAAGTTGTCAAGAATATACTTTGTAACCATGGAAATTCTCTTTGGTGCCATCATTGCCTTTTCTCTGGCAATATCCCAAACTTCTTCGTCTTCAATATTATCATCAATATCCATAGTCTTTATATAATCAACACGAAATGGAAGAACATTCTTATCATTGATAGCATCAACAATTGTATATGAGTGAAGCTGGTCTCCAAAAGTCTGCTCAGTTGTAAAAAAAGTAGTCTTTCTCGTACTTCCAATATTTGTTGGAAATATCGGCGTACCGGTAAATCCAAACAAATGATATTTTTTAAAGCTCTTTACAATAGCCGCATGCATCTCTCCAAACTGGCTACGATGACATTCATCAAAGATGATAACCACATGTTTATTGTAAATCTCATGCTCTTTATTTTTCTTAATAAAAGTTGCAAGCTTTTGGATAGTAGTAATAATAATCTTATACTCGTGATGCACACCATTCTTGTCCCTATCTTCTAACTGTCTTTGAAGTATAGAAGTTTTAGTATTACTATTTGCTGCGCCCTTCTCAAACCTGTCATATTCTTTCATGGTCTGGTAATCCAAATCTTTACGATCCACCACAAAAAGCACCTTATCTATATAAGGCAGATTAGAAGCCAACCTTGCTGACTTAAACGATGTTAAGGTCTTTCCGGAACCTGTGGTATGCCATATGTATCCACCTCCGGAAATGTCACCGTACTTCTTATAGTTGTTTGCAATCTCAATACGGTTAAGAATACGCTCAGTTGCTGTAATCTGATACGGACGCATAACCATAAGCATATTCTCCGAAGTAAAGATACAATACTTCGTAAGAATATTAAGGATCGTATGTCTTGCAAAGAACGTCTTTGTAAAATCAACAAGATCTGCAATTACTCTGTTCTTTGAATCCGCCCAATAGGAAGTAAACTCAAAGCTATTGCTGGTCTTTCCTTTCTTGGTCTTTGAAGCATTTGCATCCTTGATAGCATTAAATCTCGTACTGTTTGAGTAATACTTCGTATTTGTACCGTTAGAGATTACAAATAACTGAACATACTCAAAGAGTCCTGATCCAGCCCAAAAACTGTCTCTCTGGTATCTGTTGATCTGATTAAATGCTTCTCGAATTGCAACACCACGCCTCTTAAGTTCCACATGAACCAAAGGCAAACCATTAACAAGAATCGTTACATCATAGCGGTTATCATGCTTAGCTCCATCTGCTGTTCCGATAACATACTGATTGATAACCTGAAGGAAGTTGTTATGGATGTTCTT
>JAILNN010000072.1 GCA_024691565.1 Lachnospiraceae bacterium
AAAAAAGGACTAGACACTACTCTTTCAAGTAAATGTCTAGCCCTTTTCAAATGGCTATATCATCGGCCTAAGCCTCAAATATAAATATCAACTGTAATATCATCAAACCCTTTAATATTAGGGGTTTCAGATGTATTCTCAATCATATCGAGAAGATCATCTTCGCCTATTTTAATAGACATAAGATATAACCCGTTATCGTTGATTATTAGTTCCTTCCATCCGCAATAGCAGCCTGTGTTGTCATCAGAAGAAGTGTGCGCTTGTGACGCAAATACTTTTGCTTTTCTTAAATCGCCTTCAATTTTTGTTTCCTGTTGTAGCTTGTGAATGTTCAGATGCCACTCGAAGTAATCTGGATATACTATAACACAATCTACAAATGCATCAATTACTTCTTCGGGTATTTCAAAGGTGGTGAATTGAAAGTCATTCTCAATTCCGTACTTAATTACTTTAAGCACATTTTCCCTTTCTTCCTCAGAAGATATATTTGATTCAGATAGTCTGGCGATTTCTTCATCACAATGCTGAATCTTTTTATCTAACTCATCTTTCTTGGTTATATACTCTTTTTGAGTAATAACTTCCTTGATACATAGATCCAGCAAATTGTCTCTTTGCTTATTAAGTTTTGATAACTCTTTTTCGTACTTTTGTATCTGCTTTGTTCTTTCAATATCTTCAGGTGGTACGAAATCATCTTCCAACATTTCATTGCAGATTTTTATAACATCCTGCTTATTATCCCAAAATTTTTGGAATATGACCATAAGCATACTGTTCAATTTCCATTCAGGAACCATTGGCGTATCGCATATTCCTTCGATACTAAGTCCCTTTTTCTGTCTTATAGCAATAGTACCCGTTCTTATCTGCCTATAGCATTGATAAGCAAATGTTTTTTCGCCCTTAACTTTGTGCCAACTCTTTCTATTGAAAGTACCACCACAAGGACATTTTAATTTCTTACACCATACATTTTTTGACGGGTTTCTTGG
Source organism: Lachnospiraceae bacterium (assembly GCA_024691565.1). Taxonomy (GTDB): domain Bacteria; phylum Bacillota; class Clostridia; order Lachnospirales; family Lachnospiraceae; genus JAEEJA01. The sequence continues at coordinate 1,002 of JAILNN010000072.1, forward strand.
TCTTTTACCGGCATTAAGTTCATGTGCTGATTTTGAATTAAGAATCTCTTGAACCTTGGCAAAATCTTCTTTTGATATTATCGGTTCGTGAGTTCCCTCTACTACTATTTTTTCTACATCCCCGAAATTATTTATCTTCTTTTGTTCCAAGAAGTCGGGAACATATTGTTTCCTATATACAATAGTTCCACAATAAAAAGCATTATGCAAGATTCGACCTACATTAGCTGACTGCCAACGAGTAAGACCTGTCGCAGTCAATCTTCCCTCTTGCTCTAACATATAAGATATTCTATTCAGTCCATGCCCTTCCAAATACCACTTATAAATCATTCTAACAGTCTCAGCCTGTTCAGGGTTAATTACATACCCGCCATGATTAGGTAGCTTATCATATCCTAAGATATTTCCGTTACCATAAGGCGTTGCATTTTGGAATGAAATCATCTGTCCTGCTTTTACACGAAGAGATGTTTTTTTACTCTCATTTTGAGCAAGAGTAGCCATAATTGTTAGTCTCAGCTCTCCATCTTCATCATCCATAGTCCAGATATTATCTTCGGTAAACCAAACCTCGATTTTCTTTGCTTTTAACTTACGAGTTTCCTGTAAAGTATCAACTGTATTTCTGGCAAATCTGGAAACCTCTCTTGTGATAATCAAATCAAATCTTCCAGCATCAGCATCCTTCATCATTTGAAGGAAATTCTTACGCTTTCTGGTAGAAGTTCCTGTTATGCCTTCATCAATATAATATTTATAAAGTGTCCACTCAGGATGTGCCGCAAGTATGTTGTCATAGTACTGAACCTGATTATCTAAAGCAGATAATTGTGCTTCATGTTCAGTAGAAACTCTTGCATAAACAGCAACAACCCTTTTGCGAACCTTTCCTTCATTATTGTATAAAGAATTCATTGCCTCTCCTTATATGCTCACTTTTGTAACATTATATCATTTTACATTAAGTTGCGCAATATTAGAATCAATTTTTTCAGCCATACGATCAAACGACTCTTGAGCCAACAAACCCTTTCTTACTTGTGCAGCAAGAAGAGCTTTAGCCATCATATAGTCCATAATCTTCTGGTCATTTTCTGTGAACTCATATTTCTCGTTTTCTTCCACTTCTGCACCTTCTTTGTTAAATTATTATTGTGGCTTTTATTGCCACTGATACATGCTCATTTCTTAATGAACGGATATCACTGACAATAAAAAAATATTCTGTAGCTGGCGTAAGCTTATAGCTTAATCTATGCCCACATTGGTCTTGCACCATCTCTCTATCGGACCGGTCTCCCGGAAGTATCATTATTATAAGCAGAAATCATCGCCGCACTATTTCTCCAAGTACCTGCACATAACATTTATCGCTCCAATCTAATAAGATTATCATGGCGTGTTTGTGGCATGGCTCCCTCTGCTATTATGTACTACAGAACAAACATATTCAGTTATCAAGGAACGATTGCTGATTGCTCAGCGATTTTGGATAAAACACTAAACCAATTCCTCCACTATAACAGTGGTACTCATCAGTCATAAAAACACACAAGGAAAACTGTTGCATGACAACCCTTGTGTGCTTTATGTGAATGATGAATTATATTTGGTTTTCTACCAGCTAAATATCATCTCAAGCAATTTTTCTGCCATCTCTTTACAATATACCTTCTGTTCTTCAACAGGTAACTTACTTAAATGCATTAGCATTCCTCTATAATGTGATATAAAGCTTTCGGCTTCTGTCTTTTCATAAATATCAATGCCATAATAAATATATTCAAAGGGGACATTGAAATAGTTTGAAATAATAATTGCTTTTTCTACAGACCATTCACATTTATCATCAAGTAATTTACTCATGTGTGAAGGTGTAACATTTATTATTATTGCTAAGGATGCAACAGTATCTTTTGCAGGATCCATAAGAGCACGAACTCTGGAACCAGCTTTTCTTATCTTGCTATAATCATAATCTTGCATATAAAATCATCTCCAATTCCATTTTATCAACCCCTCTGAAAAAAGCGAGGTTATACCACAACTGCGGGAAGTCATCTTGTAACCTACTAATAAAAAAAGCAGCTCAAAAATTGGCTGCTTCTTCATACACTAACTACCTCTCCAAAGTAACATTGGCATACCTCCTCTCTTAATCAGAGGGAAAAACATAATAGCTTATTTTTATTGCTACTCTAATTAGTTGGAGTACACATAAAAAAAGACACCCAGCTAAGTAACTGAGTGTCCTACTATTCTAACTATGTAATTCAACAATAAATGTTCCGGCATGATCCATCCCCCTCTAAATACAAAGAAACACTTTGCCCATTTTTATTGTAAGAAAAAGCACAGGCATAAAAACGGACTTGCAAATGAACTTTTGTTCGTGCAGATTCTAATTGACCTTATGTATTTCTTCTATTATTATTGTTAATGGATAAAACACTATATTTAACGAACATAACTGTTGCTGGGCAAACTACGCCCAACAGCAGTTTTTTTATTTTCTAATAAAATGCGGATACGCATATATGTGTTCTACCCCGTCAGCCTAAGCTGACAGAACACGCAAATCTCCTTTAGAGATTTGCATAATAACGCAAGCACTGGTTTTGGTCCCCCAAAACCGACAATTTTCCAGCTCTTCCCACTCGGAATTTCTGTAAAATCTGTTTGCTGGGGATATCCCCCGTCCCCTTAGAAATGCTCCGCATTTTAATCACGCCAGATATGGCAAATTTGTGAAAAAACTACTGCCCTATGGCAGCTTCACACGAAAGGAAATGTTATGGAAAATAGAATAAGAGCTAATGAATTTAAGCTAAGACTTAGCGATGATGAGCTGCGACTTCTTAATGAAAAATGGAAACTTTCAGGCTTACCAAGTCGCAACGCATACCTTAGACAGCTCATCATTTATGGCTTTGTTTATGATATTGATTACGCTGATTTAAGAGAGTATAATACAGAACTTTCTCGTATCGGAAACAACCTAAATCAGATTGCAAAGAAAGTAAATATGAATGGAGAAGCTACTCCTTCAGACATTAAAGAAGCAAAGGAGCTTATGGAAAAAATATGGCTTACACAAAAATCCATGCTATCAAAGCATCCATCAGTTCAGCAGTAGCTTATATCTGCAATCCTAAAAAAACTGATGAAAAATTACTAATAGATTCCTTTGGCTGTTCACCAGAAACCGCAGCCTTAGATTTCAAGTTTGCACTATCAAAAGGACGCAGTTCTGACAACAACAAAGGCTTTCACTTAATACAATCTTTTATGCCTGGAGAGGTCTCCTATGACGAAGCACATCAAATAGGAATTGAACTTGCCGACAGACTATTACAAACTAAATATTCTTATGTTGTAGCAACTCACATAGACCATAATCATATCCATAATCACATCGTTTTCTGTGCTACAGATAACATAGAACATAAGAAATATGACGATAATCGCAGGAGCTATTACCACATAAGAGAACTCTCCGACCAATTATGCCAAGAGCACAATCTTTCAGTTATAATTCCCGGTCCTAAGCGTGGACTAAAATATAATGAATGGCTTGCTCAAAAGAATGGAACTTCTTGGAAAGAAAAATTAAGAAATGATATAGATGAGTGTATAAAAATCTCAAATTCTTATGACCACTTCGTTGAACTAATAAAGGCAAAAGGCTATGAAGTCAAAGGACAAGACTTTGGGGAAGGTTCAGCAAAATATATTGCATTTCGTCCCTTAGAAGGTAAACAATTTGTTCGTGGTTCTGCTCGCTCTCTTGGACCAGAATACAGCAAAGAGGAAATCAAAAATCGAATTGATAATAATATTGAGAAGTCAAAACAAAAGATACCATTCCCAAAGAAACAACCTGTCAATTTAGATGAAACAAAAACAGTTGATGATATGCTAAAAAGGCAGCCAAAGGATCCACTTAAAGGACCTCGCACTACTCTCATAGATACATCAATTGATAAGTTCCAACAGTCTCCGGGATTGTTACAATGGGCTAATGTGCAGAACCTAAAAGCTATGGCATCTGCCTATGCATCAGCTAATTCCATAGCAGAATTAGAGGTTAAAATTGCCGAGCAAAAAACACTTGTTAAAACATCAAAAGAATCCCTTGTTGCTCTGGAAAAGAAAATGAAACCCGCTGCTGATATTCTGCACTATGCTGAAATATATCAGACCAATCTTAGGTATCATAATGCAATGGCAAAATCAAAAGATCCCGACAGATATTATAGAAACCATGACACCGAGATTAACCTTTTTAATGCTGCGGAACATGCATTAAAATCTATTTATGGCATCAATCCAGATAAGATGAATTATAAGAAAATGAGTGAGCAATTCCAGCTTATGCTTGATAAAAAAGCCACTCTATCTGAAACATGGAAATCTGCTGAAAAAGAACTTTCTTCTCTCGAAAAACAATTACAGGAATTGCAATCATATCTTGAATTGCAGCAACTACCTACTCAAGAAGAAGTCAAAGAAGAACCTGAAAAACAGACTCCAGAAGAGACAAAGAGTAAAGATAAAAAAACAACCCTTCAATAATTATTATTAATAAAAAGCATTGGAAACTCCCGCTTCCAATGCTTTCATTGTTTATCCGTAAATATCAATTTTCAGTGCAATCCCCCTCAGAGAGATTAAACTGAAATTTTTCAATTCTATAGCAAACTTGATCAAGCTCTCTATTGCTCAAAACAGCATCTTTTCAATAAATCTATCTTATATAACCTTTTTTCGCGCGTAATCTGAAATAATAAAAGCCAAAGACACTATGAACAAAATGAAGCTTGATAATATATCCCAAATATCAATCATAGCTTCTCCTATCAGCCTTCCACATCCCAATCTGGAGGTAATTCCAAGAACGGTTTCTCCACAAATACGTTGATATAAACGATTCCATTTTTCTTTGTGATCTTATTCAACTTATCAAAGAAACTTTTTTTGTTCTCCTCGAAAATATACTGAACAGTGCCAGTTGAATAGATTAAGTCAAACTGTTCATCTATGCTGAAGGTATTAATGTCAGCAACATATGCATTAATATTAACGTTTCTCATCTCTGCCAAAGCAAGTGTCTTTCGGATGCCGTTCTCAGTCAGATCAAATGCAGTAACATCGTATCCCTTCTGAGCCATGTAAACAGCGTC
>JAILNN010000078.1 GCA_024691565.1 Lachnospiraceae bacterium
TCTGCATGCGCCATACATTCCTGCATCATTTCCGAGTTCTGCAAGTCTGAATTCTTTATTCTTAAGAGCGAACATTACATAGTCTTCGTATTTCTCCTGAATTACATCGATTACAATCTGTCCATTCTTTGATACGCCACCGCCAATTACGAATGCTTCTGGGTCAATTACCTGAGCTACGTGAGCAAGACCTCTTCCAAGATATGTTGAGAAGGTCTCAACGATTTCTTTTGCAAGAGCGTCATCATTTTTATATGCTGCAAAAAGTTCTTTTCCAGTGATTGGAATATCATACTGTCTGAGCTCTGATGGAGTGTCTGTTGATTCGAGTTTTTCTTTTGACATTCTTGTGATTCCTGTTGCAGATGCATATTGCTCAAGACATCCTGCTTTTCCGCAGTTGCATTTTCTTGTCTCTTCAGGATTCATTGTGATGTGACCGATTTCACCGGCTGCACCGTTGCTTCCTGCTACGATGTGGTTATCCATGATGATTCCGCCACCAACGCCTGTTCCAAGAGTTACCATTACGATGCTTCCAAATCCACGTCCGCCGCCTTTCCACTGCTCACCGAGAGCGGCTACGTTTGCATCATTTCCTACACGAACCTTTGCAATATTACTTACTGCAGAGAATTTGTTTGCAACATTGAAAATTCCCCATCCGAGATTTACACAATTTAAAACGCGTCCATCTGATGTTACAGGTCCTGGAACACCCATTCCTGCGCCGAGGATATCATCTGGATTGATTCCTTTTTCCTCATTTTTTGCTACGATTGAAGCGGCGATATCATCAAGAATATGATCTCCTCCATCTTCTTTTCTTGTTGGAATTTCCCATTTATCAAGCATTTCGCCTGCATCATTGAAAAGTCCCATCTTTACAGTTGTACCACCGATATCGATTCCATAAACATATTTAGCCATTTAATTATCCCTCCGAATATTTAGTTATAATAACTATAAAACTACTAGACAGTATATCAAATAATAGTGTAAAATTCTAGTGTAAAAGTAACGTTTTATTCTTGATTTTTTACTTGATGATAGTAATTTTAAAATTTAACAAAGGAGAAGGGGTTTATGTCAAAAAACAGAGTTTTTAAAATTGTATGTACTTGGGTACTTGTTTTTGCAATGTTAGCTGGAATTTGTCCAGTTGCATATGCTAAGGCGAAGGCACCTAAGTTGAGTGCAAAGAAGGTTTCGCTTGCAGTTGGGGCATCTAAGAAGGTTAAGGTTAAGAATAAGCCATCTGGTGCTAAGGCTAGTTGGGCATCTAAGAGTAAGAAGGTTGCCAAGGTTAATAAGAAGGGAAAAATTACCGCGGTAGCTGAAGGAAAAACAAAGGTTATTTGTACTTTGAAATATAAGTCAGGTAAGAAGAAGGTTACAAAGAAACTTAAAGTTACAGTTACTGTTAAAGCTGGAACTAGTGCAACAGCAGCAGCTGCAGTAGCAACGACCGCAGCAGCAAGTGTGGCAAAAGCAACGACTGCACCAGCACTAGCAACTGCGACAGCACCAGTTGAAGCTCCTACAGAAGTGCCTACAGAAGTGCCAACAGAGGCACCTACTGAGGAACCATCAATTACAGCAATGCCTTATGATAATGCAGAGAGCATGGAATGGTGGACAAATGCTAAGTTTGGAATGTTTATCCACTTTGGTGCATATTCAGAGTATGCAAATGGCGAGTGGGCTATGTGTCTTGAGCAGATTAGTAAGGAAGATTATGAAACAAATATCGCTTCGAAGTTTAATCCTACAAGTTTCGATGCTGATGCAATTACAGATTATGCAGTTGATGCTGGTATGAAATATCTTGTAATTACAGCTAAGCACCATGAAGGTTTCTCAATGTGGGATACACAGGTTGATAGCTTTACAGATACAACTGGAGAGACAATGTATAGCCTCCAGAAGTACACACCTTTCGGAGAGACTGGAAGAGATGTTTTGAAGGAATTAAAAGATTCTTGTGATGAAAAGGGACTTAAGTTCGGTCTATATTATTCTATTATAGATTGGCATCATGCTTCACAGCCTACAATTGGAAATGGTGGATTTACAGAAATGGCTTCTATGGAAGCAAGAGCTGATTATATTGAGGATATGAAGGCTCAGCTTAAAGAATTAGTTGATAATTATGATCCAGCAATTCTTTGGTTCGATGGAGATTGGACTGGAAAGAAGAATAATCCTACATTGAAGAAATGGTGGACTGCTGAAGATGGAATGGATTTATGGAACTATTGTAAGACTTTGAAGGATGGTCTTATTGTTAATGAGAGACTTTGTCGTGGATTTGACCTCGGTGACTATGATTGTCCTGAAAATCAGGTTCCTAAGCTTTCTGCCGTTCCTGATAGACCTTGGGAATCATGTAGATCAATGAACGATGCATGGGGATATAAGGAGTCTGAGGAAGATAACTATATCGCTACAAGTGATTTGATTAAGGAATATGTTCAGGCAGTTGCTCGTGGAGGAAACTACTTATTAAATGTAGGTCCTAAGGGCGATGGTACAGTTGCTGAGGGAGCTCAGAATGTTTTAGCTGGTTTCGGCGATTGGATGGATAAGAATAGCGAGAGTATTTATAACACCACAAGGATTCCATTTGAGGAAGAGCCTGTTTGGGGAACATATACTCAGAAAGATAACGTGCTTTATGCGCATGTTCTCGATGTCCCAAGCGATAAGGTAGTAATACTCGGAAAGCTTGATTCCATGACAGTTGATTCTGTTGAATATCTTGCTTCTGATGAAGAGGTTACATATACAGATGATGGAGATTCAATCACAGTTACATTGAGTGAAGATGCGATAGATTCTGCCGATACAGTAATTAAGGTTACGTATAAGTAATATATAGGGATTGATTTTTGTTTATGAGAATTTTCTTATAATTAGAAGGGATTGATTGGTTTATGGGAATTGATTCTTTCTTATAAGAAGAGAGACATTTAATATGAATTTTTAAGGGCTCGGCTGGGCGAATACTTGGCCGGGCTCTTTTTTTGTTTTTTTGAATTTATTTGAATGGTTCTGGGGGTTGAGATTTTAGGTTTATAAAATGCACATATTATAGGAGGTGAAAAATATTTATAAAAAAAGTAAAATAATTCTTGCATATATTCTAAATCTGTGTTAGAATTTCGCTTGGACTTCGTGAAAAAGGGCGTAGTCTGTCTTGATGCAACCTAACCCAATTGCGTTAAGCATTAAAGAAACTGATGGCGGTCAACGTAAATACTTATATTTATACTAAAATTGACCATCTCAAAAAGGAGGAAGACATGAAAGTTAGATCTTCAGTAAAACCTATTTGCGAAAAATGCAAAGTCATCAAGAGAAAGGGAAAGATCAGAATTATCTGTGAAAACCCTAGACATAAGCAGAGACAGGGATAATTAAGTGCTATCTTTTGGATGGATTTTGAAGACATCCAAAAAGTAGATTAAATATATCTTAACGAAAATAAAAACCAGTTTGGTTCGAAATTTTCTTGCTTTCTGCGTTGTAGTGCCTACGAGCACTATGATATTGTAGGTGGAATAAGCGTTATGTCCGTATAATTCGGTCGGCTGCCGAGGGATGTTTCGTTAGACCATTTCGATTGTTAGCATGTCGTCATTCATGCAGTAATCGGCGATTTTTAGCGGGTGATGATCGCACGTTTTCGTTCTCGCATCGCAAAGGGAACTTAATTAGAAAACGGTAATTGTTACAATTTAAAGCGGCTGAATAACCAAAAAATTTACTTTAACTTTTTAGGAGGAAAAAGAAAGATGGCACGTATTAGTGGTGTTGATTTACCAAGAGAGAAGCGTGTTGAGATTGGACTTACCTATATTTATGGTATAGGAAGAGTTACATCTAACCGTATTTTAGAGGAAGCTAAGGTCAATCCTGATACTCGTTGTAAAGACCTTACTGACGAAGAAGTTGCTGCTATCCGTGATTCTATTGAAAATCTTGGCGTAGCTGTTGAAGGTGATCTTCGTAGAGAAATCGCTATGAACATCAAGAGACTTCAGGAAATCGGATGTTACAGAGGTATTCGTCATAGAAAAGGACTTCCTGTTCGTGGACAGAAGACAAAGACAAACGCTCGTACTCGTAAGGGACCAAAGCGTACTGTAGCAAATAAGAAGAAATAATTAAAATAATTATGTACAAATCTATTTAGGAGGGTTTGACAATGGCTAAACAGGCAACTACAAGGAAGACCTCAAAGAAGCGTGTGAAGAAAAATGTCGATCATGGACAGGCACACATCAGTTCTTCCTTCAATAATACAATTGTTACACTTACAGATGATAGAGGAAATGCTATAAGCTGGGCAAGTGCTGGTGGACTTGGATTCAGAGGATCAAAGAAGTCTACTCCATATGCAGCTCAGATGGCTGCTGAGACTGCAGCAAAGGCAGCTCTTCCTCATGGATTAAAGAAAGTAGATGTTTTCGTAAAGGGACCTGGTTCAGGTCGTGAAGCTGCAATTCGTGCACTTCAGGCATCTGGAATTAATGTAGAGAGTATTAGAGACGTAACTCCAGTACCTCACAATGGATGTCGTCCACCAAAGCGTCGTCGTGTTTGATGCTTGGACGTTGATTTTATCAATTTTAAAGAATTGCTATACACATAAAATTATTCATTTTAATAAAAAGGAGAATTTAAAATGGCTAGAGATATGACACCTGTACTTAAGAGATGCAGGTCTCTTGGAATTGAGCCTGGTTTCTTAGGAATTGACAAGAAGTCAAATAGACATCCTAGAGCAGGACGTAAGCAAAGCGAATATGGTCTTCAGCTTAAGGAAAAGCAGAAGGCAAAGTTTATATATGGAGTACTTGAGAAGCCTTTCAGAAACTACTTTAAGAGAGCTGAGAAGGCTAAGTACGGAACAGTTGGTGAGAACCTTCTTACACTTCTTGAATTAAGATTAGATAACGTAGTTTTCAGATTAGGTTATGGTCGTACAAGAAAAGAAGCTAGACAGATCGTTGGTCACAAGCATGTTCTTGTTAATGGTAAGCAGGTTAGCATTCCTTCATACACTGTAAAGCCTGGTGATAAGATTGAAATCAAGGAAAAGGCTAGAGGATTACAGAGATATAAGGATATCTTAGAAGTTACTGACGGAAGAATCGTTCCAGAGTGGCTTAGCGCAGATCATGAGAATTTATCAGGCGAAGTTACAGCTGTTCCTACTAGAGAGCAGATTGACGTTCCTGTAAATGAAGTGCTTATCGTCGAGTTGTATTCTAAATAATAGTTATATTGGCAAGGGATTATATCTATGGATTAGATATTTCCTATGTATCGTTTTTTATTAAAAAAGGAGGGGCTTAGGAGTGCTTGATTTTAAAGAACCATCAATTAAGATTGATGAAATATCCGAGGACGACAGATATGGACGTTTTGTTATCGAACCTCTTGAGAGAGGATACGGAACAACACTTGGAAATTCACTTAGAAGAATTATGCTTTCATCTTTACCTGGTACGGCAGTAAGCCATATCAAAATTGACGGCGTTGTTCATGAGTTTAGTTCCATTCCTGGAGTTAAGGAAGATGTTACTGAGATTATAATGAATGTCAAGAATCTTGCAATCAAGAATCATAGTGATGAAGACGGAATCAAGACAGCGTATATTGAGGCTTCTGGTGAGGGAGTTGTTACAGCTGCAGACATCCAGGTAGATTCTGATATTGAAATTATGAATCCGGAACAGGTAATAGCTACACTTAGTGGCGGCCCTGATTGTAAGCTTTTTATGGAGCTTACCATTGTTAATGGACGTGGATATGTGAGTGCAGATAAGAATAAGCGCGATGATTTACCAATCAACGTTATCTCAATCGATTCACTTTTCACACCTGTTGAAAGAGTAAATATTACTGTTCAGGATACACGTGTTGGTCAGATTACTGACTATGACAAACTTACAGTTGAGGTTTATACTAACGCAACTATCAACCCAACAGATGCAGTCAGCCTTGCAGCTAGAGTTTTGAGTGATCATCTTAAGTCATTCATCAATCTTTCAGAGAGCGCTAAGACTGTTGAAGTTATGGAAGTTAAGAAGGAAGACGATAAGGGAAGAACTCTTGAAATGAGTATTGATGAATTAGAGCTTTCAGTTCGTTCATACAACTGCTTGAAGAGAGCAGGAATCAATACTGTTCAGGAACTTACAAATCGTACATCCGATGATATGATGAAGGTTAGAAACCTTGGTAAGAAGTCATTAGATGAAGTACTTGCAAAACTTAAAGAATTAGGACTTTCACTTAGTAGTGGAGAGTCAACCTTATAATTAGGAACGTTTATATTTCCTAAATAAATCGATATTATTTAATGGAGGAAGAAAAGATGGCAGGCTATAGAAAACTTAGCAGAAATGCGAGCCAGAGAAAAGCTTTACTTCGTAACCAGGTAACAAATCTTCTTTATCATGGAAGCATCGTTACTACAGAAGCTAAGGCTAAGGAAATTCGCAAGATCGCTGAAGGAATTATCGCTCTTGGTATTAAAGAATGTAATAACTATGAAACTGTTACCGTTACTGCAAAGGTTCCACGCCTTGATAAGGATGGAAAGAGAGTAAAGGAAGAAAAAGACGGTAAGAGATATAATGTTTATGATGAAGTTGAGAAAGAAATTAAGAAGGATTCTCCTTCTAGACTTCATGCTAGAAGAAAGATGAACAAGTATCTTTACAGCGTAACTGAAGTTCCTGAGGAAGTTGTTGGACGTCGTAAGGGAACAAAGAGAGTTGACGTTAGTTCAATCGTTCTTGATGAACTTGGACCAAAGTATGCTGAGAGAAACGGTAACGGTGGTTACACACGTATCGTTAAGATCGGACCTCGTAAGGGTGACGCAGCTATGCAGGTTCTTATTGA
>JAILNN010000145.1 GCA_024691565.1 Lachnospiraceae bacterium
AAAAACGTTCTATAAATAAAATAAGAAACAATTAGAAATAAAACCACCCATACCATTGGGCGTTTCATATATCTACTCCTTAAGGATTATAAAAAATTATATAGATTAAAAAGACATTTTATATTTACAATAATGGCTATATACTCTTATAGCATAAATGCTAAACTAGATGAATATAGCCATTATTAGATTATGAATAAATAACTTTATATAAGTTAAACTTAGAATTATAATACACCTTTAATAGCATTAAGTAAGTCATTATACTCTTCAAATGCTGGATATTCTGGGTAATCCTTCTTAATCTGCTCTGTAGATCTGAAAAGGAAACCAGCCTTACTAGCCTGAATCATAGCTAAATCATTGAAACTATCACCACTTGCAATTGTATCATAACCAATAGACTGTAATGCTTTTACAGTTGTAAGCTTAGATTTCTCGCATCTCATCCGGAAACCAGTAATCTCACCATTATCAGCAACCTCTAATGTATTGCACATAATTGTAGGCATACCAAGCTTCTTCATAAGTGGAGCTGCAAACTGCTCGAAGGTATCACTAATAATAATAGTCTGAGTAAGACTTCTTAATTCATCTAAGAACTCTTTAGCTCCTGGAAGTGGATCGATTGTTGCAATAGTATCCTGGATTTCCTTTAATCCAAGACCATGTTCCTTTAAGATATCAAGTCTGAAATTCATAAGTTTATCATAATCAGGCTCATCTCTGGTTGTTCTTCTAAGCTCAGGAATTCCTGTAGCTTCTGAGAATGCAATCCATATTTCTGGAACTAATACTCCTTCTAAGTCTAAACATACGATGTTCATAATATTTCTCCTTTCGGCATGTAAAAAATTATATATAAATAAAATTTATTTATTTAACAATATCCAAGTTTCTTTCGAAAACTGTACCAAAATTGATAGTGTCATTATATAAAGTCGCTTGTTGACCATCAATTGAGAATTGAACTTTATCAACATTTGGTAATTCTGTCAAGGTATTTACCACAGAATAAATAGCAACCAAACTGCTGATATCACTTCTTTTATTTAAGAAATCATCAGAAAAATCAATATAACAGGTCTTATCTTTTATGGTAATCTTATTAATCTTTGTTTTATCTGGAATTGTTTTCTTTAAATTATCTTCCTCAATTCCTTTGATTTCTTCTGGACCCTTCATAAGCTGTGTAATAATTGATTCTTCAACAGACATCGTTGAATCGTAATTGATTTTAACAGGCACACTCTTAAGTGCATCACCTGTGCTATCAGCAAAATAAAGAGTAAGATTAACCTGCTGAGTATAGTTTGTTTCTCCACCTGTATTATCGATAAAATCAGCTGCTGTTAATAATCCAATAGGATTTAAATTAGAATCTGTGAGCGGCTGACCAGAAACATAAAATTGAACAGCAAAAATATCTGGAATTTGTACAAGATTCTTAACAATTGCAGCTCTCATTAAAATTTCTGAAATTCCTGTTGTATTAGTATATGCGGAATTAAAATATAATGTTAAATTTCCATTTGAATCAATTGAATAGTCTTCGATTATTACTCCCTGTGGAAGTAACTGCTTTTTTGATGAATTCTTAGGTTGAGTACTCATCTTCTCTATAAACTCATCAATCAAGGCATCGGTTTCTTTGGATTTTGGTGAATATTCTTCATGCACTAGGCCTGTATTTGCAACATCAACAGAAAAGAAATAATAGCCCAAATATTCCTTTGGAGCTTCTTCTTTCTCGCAAGCAGTCAATGAAAAAACAAGAACCAAACATATAAAAATATTAAATAACTTTTGTGTTACGGAGAAAAGGTTTTTCTTATAGTTTTTCATCAAGCTTTACCTCCGTTTCAGGTGTTTTAGGCGCTTCTACAGTTTCAACTTCTGATACTGCAGATGAATATGACAGAGGAATTCTGATTGTAAATGTAGTACCTTCCTTTTCAATACTATGTACTTTAATTACACCATTATGTAATAGAATAATCTTTCTGGTTATAGCAAGTCCTAGACCGGTTCCGCCGGTTTCTCTTGAACGAGCCTTATCAACTCTATAGAAACGCTCAAAAATCTTCTCCTGGAGCTCCTCAGGGATACCAACACCAGAGTCTTGAACAGTAACATAGAAATACTTATGATCAGCATTTAATGAAATCTTAACCCAGCCACCATCATAATTATATTTAATAGCATTCTCAAATAGGTTATTTATCGCAATAGAAAGCTTAACTTCATCGATATCAGCTGTTACAGGTCTAAAACTCTCATAAATCAAGTCGATTTTTCTATCCTTTGCAATAGGTCTAAAACGCTTTATGAGTCTTTCTAGCATCTCATTAATATTTGTATTAACAACCTGCATTTTAGCGGACTTCTTTTCAAGTCTAACCATTGAAAGAAGGTCATTTACAATATCAGTCATTCTTTCAATCTCGTTATTAATATCACCCATAAATTCTCTATACATTTCAACCGGAGTATCTTCATCAGAAATAAGAGAATCTGCAAGAACCTTAACTGAAGCAAGTGGTGTTTTTAACTCATGAGAGACATTAGAAACAAATTCTTGCCTAGAAGCTTCTTGGTCCTGAATAACATCAATCATGGTATTAAAGGAGTTAGAAATACTTTTAACCTCTTCATAGCCATGTATATCCAATTTTACATCCATATTACCTTCGGATATTCCATTGATTGAGGTAGCAATTCTATTCAAAGGAATTGTAATAAAGAATGAATATAAAACAGCGATTAGTATAATTATTATAGCTATAATTGCAACCAAAAAGTTGATATTATCAGTTACTTTTTCAGAAATAAGATTTATATTTGATTTTGAAAAGCTCATTATTAAAGCACCCTTAATCGTTTGGGTACTAGAGTCTATAATAGGCATGGTAATTTGTATATAATTACCTAAATCTACAGTGAAGTTTTCTTCATTTCCTGAAAAACATTTAATTACTTCAGATGATATAACCAATTTATTATTTTCAAGATTATAGGTATCTTTGATGATTTTAAGATTTTCATCTGCTACAAGTATTCTTCCATTATAAATTTCAGCGATTTCAGATATTTCTGTATCAACGCTTGAATCATAAGGCTTGAGTAGATAACCCTTTGAAATTATAAGATTTGAAATAATAGTACCATATCTTTTAAGCTCTTCTGCTCTTTGATTAATAATATGATTATTATAAACGTTTATAATTGAAGTACTAATAAAATAAAGAGGAATAAGGCTTATAACAAGAAGAACAAGAAGAACTTGCACTCTAAGGCTATATATAAAATGAAGTATCTTCTTAAATACCTTTTTCAAAGCTATATCCCCCTGACGTTTTTATTTCTTAAAAAAGTAACCAACACCCCATTTTGTATGAATATAAATTGGAGCACTAGGATTTGATTCAATTTTTTCTCTTAATCGTCTAACATGAACATCAACTGTTCTAACATCACCTGGGTAATCATAACCCCATACAGTATTTAAGAGATTTTCACGACTATAAACCTTCTCAGGATTCTTCATCAAAAGCTCTAATAAATCAAATTCCTTTGTAGTTAGGTTGATTTCTTTAGAATCAATAAAGGTTCTCTTACTTTCTACATCAATTTTAAGACTACCAGCTGTTAATACTGAAGTCTTTTCCTCCTTAGGCGCAGAACTATGATTTCTTCTTAAAATAGCTTTAATTCTAGCTTTAACCTCAAGAATATTGAAAGGCTTTGTTATATAATCATCGGCACCATACTCTAAGCCAAGGATTTTATTCATATCATCTCCCTTGGCTGTAAGCATGATAATTGGAACTTCAGAGAATTCCCTAACAGCCTGACATACTTCAAATCCGTTGAGTTCTGGAAGCATTAAATCTAATAATATAATGTCATAATCATTTTCTTTTATCTTTTCAAGTGCCTCTTTACCATCATAGGCCGTATCTACATCCATGTCATCTTTTTTTAAGCTATAGACAATACCTTTTACGATTAATTTTTCGTCATCAACAACCAGTACTTTTACGGACATTTAATCACCTCTTTTTCTGATTCTTTTAGCTAAAATCTAATAAATCTAAACACATATCAAATCTTTAATACTATTAAACACGCCTTCCTTAATACCTGAAATATTCATAATTTCATCTATAGAAGAAAAACTGCCATTTTCTTCTCGATAAGCTATTATTGCATCCGCCTTTGCTTCTCCAACTCCAGAGAGATTCATTAATTCTTCTTTAGAAGCTGAATTAATATTAACCTTATCAGAATTAGCATTAACGGATTGAGTAATAATATTACCATCTTCTTTTTTGAGTTTCTTTACTTGTTTTTTAGTAGGAATTATTAACCTCTCACCATCCCATAAAAAATCAGCAAGATTCAAATAATTCTTTGATGCCTTTCTAGTAAATCCTCCTGCATAATCTACAGCATCAACTATTCTAGAAGAAGGATCGAATCTATAAACGCCAGGATTTTTTACAGCACCACAGACATAAACCCGAATAGTTTTATCTAAAGAACTATTATTCTCCTCTTCATTAGAAGTTTTTTCTTCTTTAAGATATGAAAAACCCGGAGTAAATGTTGGTGATTCAGTTACAATAATCTCTTCATTATTGGATTCAGATTTTAAATCCCTAAAATATATGAAAATCGCAAAACAAATAAAAACCAAACAAATACAAATAGTAATAAGTTTTTCTTTTTTCATAAAATGTCCTTTTAAATAAAAAGACAAAATTAAAAACCCAAATATTATTTTATCAAAATTTAAAAATATTACAACCCATTTTAAGAATAACAGGTCATTTTTCCATTAGATAAGCATAGCCAATTTAGCATTCTAGTTTAGTTTTGCTTTCATAATATTATTATGTGATCCTGCATGAATAAGTTTTAGATTTCCAAAATCCTTTAAGAATGTTGAAAACTTAACATATCCATAATCACTAATATCAAAACCCTTATATCTCTTTTCAAGGAATGTCTTGATTTCTTTAATATCAACACCATCATTAGAACCTTGCTCAGCAATAAAATTACTAACTGCAGATTTTATTGTTTTAATCTTAGGTAAATTACCCTTATCGTCCTTATCATTTGGTTTGATATATCCAGATTCAACCTCGAAATTATCAAATGAATTTAAGAAAACAGAAAGTCTTGTGTATCCATAGTTTCTAGGATCAAAATCACTATGAATCTTTAAGAGCCTTTTGTTTAATTCTCCCATATTATAACCATTCTGATTTGGTTCAAAATCTGAATCATTTAATATCTTACGAATAGTTTTTAAAATGGTTTTCTTAGGAGTTATTGTCATTGTATCATTATCATCAGAGCTAGAAATATCGTTGGAATCAGCTGAAGTATCCTGTTCATTAGTTTTTTCAGCAATAATATCTAGATATTTAAACTGAGAACAAGCTTTTACAAATGGTTTAGGAGTTTTTCGTTCACCCATTCCGATAACTTCGCATCCGGCTTCTCTTAATCTAAGAGCGAGACGGGTAAAGTCAGAATCACTAGATACAATACAAAAACCATCAACATTTCCTGAATATAAAATATCCATGGCATCGATTATCATTGCAGAATCGGTAGAACTCTTTCCTGTAGTATAATTAAATTGCTGAAAAGGCATTAATGAATATTCAAGACTGGCCTCTTCCCATTTTTTATTATGATTCTTGGTTAAATCTCCATAAACACGTTTATAGGTAACAACTCCATAGTTCGTAATCTCATCCAATAAGTATTGGACATATTTGCAGCTAATATTGTCTGCATCAATTAAAACTGCAAATTTTCTATCATGACTATTGTCATCAATGTTTTTTAAACCCTTCACAATAGTATCCTTTCCGTGAAGATAATAAAGAATTAATCTTCTTTATTTTGTTCTTCTTCCCACTTTTTATATAAGTCAGGTCTATATTTCTTGGTACGCTTTAAGGATTCTTCCTTTTGCCAAGCTGCAATATTTTTGTGATGCCCCGATAAAAGAACTTCAGGAACTTCCATTCCGTTCCATTCTCTAGGTCTGGTATATTGCGGATACTCAAGCAGACCATTGCTATGTGACTCATAGGTGCTAGAAACTGAATTACTTAAAACACATGGAACCAATCTTGAAATAGAATCCATCATAACTAGAGCAGGTAGTTCACCACCTGTTAGAACATAGTCACCAATGGATACTCTGTCAGTAACTATCTTTTCAATTACTCTTTCATCTATTCCTTCATAATGACCACAGAGAAAAATTAAGTTTTCTTCCTGCGCAAATTCTGCAGCCATTGCTTGATTAAAAACCTTACCTACGGGTGTTGTAAGTATAACACGAGTTTCTTTGCCAATTTCCTCAATGATATGTTCATAACAGCGATAAATCGGTTCTGCCTGCATTAGCATTCCAGCACCTCCGCCAAATGGATAATCATCAACACTATTATGTGTATTATTAGCGAAATCTCTTATATTAACCGTATGTAGGTTTAAATATCCATTATTCATTGCCCTTCCGGTAATGCTAGTAGAAAAAGCGTTATCAATCATTTCCGGAAACAATGTCATACAATAAAAATTCATTTCATCACCTTAAAATAATAACGAAAAAACACCCTATTTGAATTACTCAAAAAGGGTGCCGTCATTTTAGTCTTCTTCTCCAATTTCAACAAAAATCTTCTTTTCTGTGTTGAATGCGGATGCTTTAACAAGTGTACGAATTGCTTTTGCTATTCTTCCACCCTTTCCAATTACCTTACCCATGTCTTCGTCAGCAACCTTAAGACGAAGAGTGATATCTGTGTCTGTTTCTGTCTCAATGACACTTACTTCATCTGGATGTTCAACAAGGGCTTTGGCTAATACTATAACTAAATCTTTCAAATTTGCCTAACCTTTCCAGGCTGAACATAGAATATCAAATTACTCGATGATTCCAGCCTTCTTTAAAAGCTTACCAACAGTTTCAGTAGGTTTAGCACCGTTAGCAATCCACTGCTTAGCCTTCTCTTCATCTACCTTAAATACGCTAGGTTCCTGCTTTGGATCATAGATACCAATAGACTCGATAAATCTTCCGTCTCTAGGTGCTCTCTCATCTGCAACAACTACTCTGTAAAAAGGTGATTTCTTTTTACCCATTCTTGTTAATCTCATTTTAACTGCCACTTTAAATTTCCTCCTTGGAATATGAAAAAATAATAATAAAATATATTTAAAGATGAATTAAAGAGAAGTATTTAGTAAGCTACTAATCAAACTTTAAAACATCAATAAAAACAACTTAAAATCCGAAAGGATTCTTTCCTCCAAACATTGAACCCATTCCTCTTCGTTTCTTACCCTTACCTTTAAACGAATTATTCATCTGTTTCATCATTTTTTTAGATTGCTCATACTGCTTCATAAGCTTATTTACTTCAGAAATATCAACTCCAGCACCTTTAGCAATTCTGTTCTTTCTAGAAACATTGATAATAGATGGATTCGTTCTCTCCTTTAATGTCATTGAATGAATTATTGCTTCTGTTGATTTGAACATATTATCATCAACCTCTAAATCACTTGGAAGTCCCATTCCTGGAAGCATACTAAGAATTGATGAAATACCTCCCATTTTCTTAAGCTGCTCTAACTGATCAAGAAAGTCATTAAAATCAAATTCATTCTTCTTAAGTCTCTTAGACATTTCAATGGCTTTTTCTTTATCAATGTCTTTCTCAGCTTTCTCGATAAGAGTTAATATATCTCCCATTCCGAGAATTCTTGAAGCCATTCTATCAGGATAAAATTGCTCTAAATCTGAAAGCTTCTCTCCCATACCAACATAGAGAATAGGTTTACCCGTTACTGCTTTTACAGAAAGTGCAGCACCACCTCTGGAATCACCATCCATCTTAGTAAGGATTACACCATCAATTTCAATTCTATCATTAAATGCACTTGCTGCATTAACTGCATCCTGACCTGTCATTGCATCGACAACAAGGATAGTCTGGTCAACATGAGTATTTGCTTTGATTTGCTCTAACTCAACCATCATATCTTCATCGACATGAAGACGACCAGCAGTATCTAAAATAACTACATTAAAGCTATTAGATTTAGCATGTTCAATTCCGGCTTTAGCAATGTCAACAGGACTATTTTTAGTACCCATTGAAAATACTTCAACGCCTTGTTTTTTACCATTAACCTGTAACTGTTCAATAGCTGCGGGTCTGTAAACATCACAGGCTACTAAAAGAGGATTTCTACCCTTAGATTTCAGCTTACCAGCAATCTTAGCTGTGGTGGTTGTTTTACCAGCACCTTGAAGACCACACATAAGAATAACTGTAACTTCAGAAGGTGGATTTAACTTAATCTCAGTGGTCTCAGAACCCATGAGACTAACCATTTCCTCATTAACTATCTTAATAACCATTTGTCCGGGAGTAAGACTATTTAAAACATCTTGACCAATGGCACGCTCTTCAACTGTCTTAACAAATTTTTTAACAACCTTAAAGTTTACGTCCGCCTCTAAAAGAGCCATTTTAACCTCTTTAAGAGCCGCCTTAACATCAGCTTCAGTTAGAACACCTTTGCTTCTAAGGTTCTTAAAAACATTCTGTAATTTTGTAGATAAATTTTCGAATGCCATAAAACATCTCCCTAAAAAATATTTGCATTATTTCAAATACTTTGGTAGTATATAGCAAGTAATTATTTTTGTCAAGTTTTTTTCTTTACATATAATTACTTATATTTTTGTGTTAATAAGGAGATTTTTATGGAAAACTACTTTAGAGTAGGTGTTATTGCAAACACACATGGATTGAAAGGGCAGGTAAAGATTTATCCTACTACTGATGATACTTCTAGATTCGACGATTTAGATCAGGTTTATGTAGACACAGGAAATGACTTAAAACCATTACACATTAAAAACGTAAGCTATTTTAAAAACATGGTTATAGCTTCCTTCAAGGAATATAATGATATAAATGATATCCTTCCATTTAAGGGAAAAGACTTACTAATTGACAGAGCCGATGCTATCCCTCTTGAAGAGGATGAGTTTTATATTGCTGATATGATTGGAGCTCCTGTTTTTGCAGATAATTTTATAAATGGTAAGCTTTTAGACGAAACAACTGATTTTAATGAAATTGGAAAAGTAAAAGATATCTTTGATACGGGTGCTAACTTTGTTATAGAGGTTACTTTAAATAAACCCTATGTAAAAAAGACCAAAAGTAAAACTAAGGTAATTAAGGATATTCTTCTTCCACTTATACCAGAATGTGTTATAGAATTAAATGACAACGAAAAATTTGTTAATGTTCATATTATGAACGGTCTTTTAGATTAAATTATAATAGTCTTAAATGTTAGAAGTCTGCAATCCTTTTAAATTAAAAGGGTTGCAGACTTTTTTTTATTTTTATTTAGAAACAGCTGAACCTGTAACTATTCTTAAATTAACATTTGCATCAATTTCATCCTTAACAGTATATCCATACTTAGAATAAACCCTACTTTCGAAGTTTCTATATGAATTGGATGTAAGAACCACTGGTTTTTTCCAATAATTAATTGAGCTTGTGTTATATGGTGCAACTCTGTGTAAAAGCACATTTGAATTACCTAAACAATGACCATAAGTCTCATAATCATGAGCAGCAAAATCTGTATCTACTGCACCTTTTAAAGTTTGATAATAAGAAGACAAATTATGATATCCAGTCGTATTTCTATAAAAGTATTTTCTAAATGCTCTGTCTGGTGTGAATATATAGCTATTTCCAAGAGGATAATTTCCAAGTAAAGATGATGCATAATCATCTTTGTTATAAAAATTAACTATATTTGTTGTATTAGTATCAATATATTCCCTGGTTTTTTTATTAAGACAGGCAGCTGCGCCAAAGGTATAGGCAACAACATTCTTTTTATAACCACTTTTTTCATGACCAAGTGTTTTACCAACAAAGATATCTGCCATTGTTCCACCTGTACCATATCCCGTTACAATCAAACGGTACTTACTACTATCATTTCCTAAATCCTTAAGGATAGAACTAAGAGTAACCTTCTTTTTATTAATTCGGAAGGTATAATTCTTGGTATTATCATAAAACTTATTAACTAGTTTATTTAATCCTCTGTTAATACCAGTCGAATCATATTTATACTGAATGTTTTGAGAATAATATCTATTATTATTAATGAATTTCAAATAATTCTTTCTGATTGCACTACTTGTAGGCGTATCAACCTCAGGATTATTCTTAATCAAAGTTGTATAGGCTTTTTGAGTATATTTATATAATAAATCTTTTCCATCATTTCTGGAATCTTCGATTATAGGCATCAAATCCATACCCTTAAAATTAATTAAAAGAGCAAATCGAATCTTTTTATTATAGTAAACCTTTTTAACACCAATTACAGCACTTCCATAGGCTTTATAATACTTAAAGGAACCTTTTGAATCAATTCGCTTAGCAACCTGATATCCACCAAAGTTACTTGTATTATAAATCTGCATATAACCATACTTAGAAAGCTTATCAGATAAGTTTTCATCAAGAGCCTTCTTATATACACCTGTTGACATATCATAAGCCATTTCTGCTGTATTTGGGTTAAATACAGTCTTCAACTCATTCTCGCCCTTACTATTAATTCTATAAACATAATTATGTACATACATAGACTCAACATCATTTGAAATTGCTGAAGGAGTTGAAAGTTTATAACTTTCAAAAGCATCAATATATGACGCATCTGTCCAATAGAATAGATTTTGAACCTTACCAATACAAGCTTGATCAACAGATGCATAACATTTATGTCCAACTACAGTGCTATATGGACTCGCTCCAGATTCAAAAATATAATAAACATCTTCGCCATCAATACAAAGCTCTTCCATAAGTGGAGGCATAATATATTTACCGTAGTCAACAAAACCGGTGATTTCAGAGTTTTTCTTTAAATCAACCTTATATAGACAAATCTTAGAATCTGTATTCTTAAGCCTGGAGCCACGTCCATCAGACAAGGCAACAGCTAAGCATATCTGATTACCAATTTTCGCAAAAACAGCTCCATTAGCCGTTTCAGGGATAGATATTTCTTTTGATGAAAGAAGTGTTGGTTGTCCATTATCATAGGAAATATCAAAACCATCAAGTACACCATTACCTTTTTCAGCACCGTTACAAAAACCAACCCAAAGTCTATTATCAAAATAAGTGACGAAGGATGCCATTCTATCGCAAGGTATCGTGACATTATAAGTAACCTCCACTGAGTCGAGGTGTTGTTTTACTGCCTTTTTAATTGTGCCAATATTTATAGCTGATAATTCATAATCAGAACTCTTTGCAATCCAGACACATCTTCCATCATAGGTAATTCCACCTACATGATTTACGTCTTCTAAGCAAAGTGTTGTTAGATACTCTTTTGTAGACTTATCAAGAACATAGATAACTGACCTATGTTCCTTAGTCTCAGTAGTTAAGACTCTTATTAATCTCGCTAAATTAGTAACCCTATATAGATGAGCTAAAAGGTCTAATTTAAAGTTCTTCTCACGGCAATAAGCGGTAATTAGAATATAATCGCTTGTAGTGCAGATACCCTGAGGAACCATGGAACGCCCTTTTTCTTCAAGAACATTCGTTTCAGTCATACCAGGAACAGGAAATGTTCCTTCGGTAGATAATTCTTCTAAATTCTTATATCTTCTAACAACCCTCTTAAAATCTCCCGAAAACCTAGCATTAGTGCTAGTTTTCGGAAAATGAGAGGTCGTATTAAAATCCAGAAGTATAAAACTTAGAATCAAAACAATTACAATTACATCTCTGGATAATATAAATTTACGATTTTTAATTAATTCTTTAAATTTACTTTTCTTTTTCTTTTTTTCTTTTTTCTCGTCTTTATTATTTTGCAACAATATTAACAATCCTTCCAGGAACATAAATTTCTTTAATTATGTTTTTACCATCAAGTCTTGCGCCAAGCATATCCTTTGCAGCATTGATTACAACATCTTTTTCAGCGTCCTTCATAACATTAACAGTACCCTTTGTTTTACCGTTAATCTGAACTGCAACTTCTACTGTTGCTTCAATTGTTTTAGCCTCATCAAACTCAGGCCAAGACTGCTCATATACATGATCAGTATGTCCAAGAACTTCCCAGATTTCCTCTGTCATATGAGGAGCAACTGGATTTAAAAGAGTAACAAGAGTTTCATATTCCTTCTTATTAACTTTCTTATCCTTATAGAATACATTAATGAGTTCCATCATAGCAGCAATTGCTGTATTAAACTTAAGGTTTTCAAAGTCATTTGAAACCTTCTTGATTGTCTGATGCATCTTGATTTCGTTTTCTTTAGAGAATTCATCACCAGGAACAACCATATCCTGAAGTTTCCAAACTCTATCAAGGAATCTACGACAACCCTTAACACCATCATCAGACCAACTAGCAGCTAAATCAAAGGCACCAATGAACATCTCATATGTTCTAAGTGTATCAGCACCATAATCGCGAACAATATCATCAGGATTAATAACATTTCCACGAGACTTAGACATCTTCTCGCCATTTTCACCGAGAATCATACCATGTGATGTTCTCTTCTGATATGGCTCTGGTGATGTAACATATCCCTCATCATAGAGGAATTTATGCCAAAATCTAGAATAGAGAAGGTGAAGTGTTGTATGTTCCATTCCACCATTATACCAATCAACAGGCATCCAATAATTAAGAGCCTCTTTAGAAGCAAGAGCTTCTTTATTTTCAGGATCTGTATATCTAAGGAAGTACCAAGATGAACCTGCCCACTGAGGCATTGTATCTGTTTCTCTCTTAGCAGGTTTTCCACAACATGGACACTTAACATTAACCCAATCAGTCATAGCTGCAAGTGGTGATTCACCATTATCTGTAGGGAGATATGAATCAACCTCCGGAAGAAGTAAAGGAAGCTCTGACTCATCAACAGGCACATAACCACAATCATCACAATGGATAATTGGAATTGGCTCACCCCAATAACGCTGACGAGAAAATACCCAGTCACGAAGCTTATAATTAACCTTTCTATGACCAATCTTCTTCTCCTCAAGGAAATCCTTAATCTTTTCTTTTCCTTCTTCAACAGAAAGACCATCTAAGAAACCAGAATTAATCATTGTTCCAGTTTGAACATCTGTAAATGCTTCTTTATCTAAATCCACCTGTCCATCAGGACCTTCAACAACCTGAATAATAGGAAGACCAAACTTCTTAGCAAACTCAAAGTCTCTTGTATCATGAGCAGGAACGGCCATAATTGCACCAGTTCCATAAGACATCAATACATAATCAGAAATCCAAACAGGTATTTCTTTTTCATTTACAGGATTAATTGCGCTGAGGCCATCAATAACAACACCTGTCTTATCTTTTGCAAGCTCAGTACGCTCAAAGTCAGACTTTCTTGCTGCCATTTCTCTGTAAGCAATAATTTCATCCCAATTCTTAATTCTATCTTTATATTTATCAATTAAAGGATGTTCAGGTGAAACAACCATATATGTAGCACCAAAAAGTGTATCTGGACGTGTTGTATAAACAGTAAGAATCTCATCAGTATCCTTTAATTTAAAGTCAACTTCAGCTCCCTCACTTCTGCCAATCCAGTTTTTCTGCTGAGTTTTAACTCTTTCAATATAATCAACAGAATCAAGACCATCAATAAGTTTATCTGCATAATCAGTAATCTTAAGCATCCATTCGCTCTTAACCTTACGAACTACTGGAGAACCACAACGCTCACAAACACCATTAACAACCTCTTCATTAGCAAGACCAACCTTACATGAAGTACACCAGTTAATAGGCATTTCCTTCTTGTAAGCAAGACCAGCCTTAAAGAGCTTTAAGAAAATCCACTGTGTCCACTTATAATAATCAGGATCTGTAGTATTTACTTCTCTTTCCCAATCAAAAGAATAACCAAGACTCTGAAGCTGATCTTTAAAGCGAGCAACATTGTTCTTTGTTACAACAGCTGGGTGAATCTTATTTTTAATAGCATAGTTTTCTGTAGGAAGACCGAATGCATCCCATCCCATAGGGAAAAGAACGTTATAACCCTGCATACGACGCTTTCTAGAAACAATATCCAAAGCAGTATATGGACGTGGATGTCCAACGTGAAGTCCCTGTCCTGAAGGATATGGGAACTCAACAAGAGCATAAAACTTTGGTTTAGTATAATCTGTAGTAGCTCTAAAAGGTTTATTTTCTTCCCAAACCTTCTGCCACTTTTTCTCAACTACATGATGGTTGTACATTTCTGACATTTTAAAAATCCTCCATGAAAAATATATATTAATTCTTACAAAATAGCCGGTAATATGAAGTTTCCTATTAAACCAAGAAAAATTCCTATTAAGGCTCCTGCGATAACATCTGATGGAAAGTGAACACCCATAACTACTCTAAAAATAGCAAGCCAAAATCCCATAACTAAAACACCAATACCAATTATAGGATTAACAGAAAGACAAGCCATTCCAATAGCAAAAGCCGAATAAACATGTCTACTAGGAAAACTCTGACCATGTTTTCTTTTAGCTGGGTTCTTATACTTTCGATAAAGAGGTGTAAACTCATACAGCTCATAAGGTCTTTGTTTATTATATTTCTTTCGGAATATGGTTACAAAAATAAATCCAATCAAAGGAACCAAAACATAATTAATCTGTTTAATATCCTTTGGATTAACATAAAAACCAAATCCTTTATCTGAAAGAAAATATTGATAACCAAAAAGTATTATATAAAATACAGCAATGAGAAAAACGAAAATAGTTGTAAATCCACTAACATATAAAGCTAATTCGTCATTCTCAAGCTTATTCATTATTTTTAAATAAGTTTCTTTCTTCATTAAATCTGCCTTTATATTAGTTTTCTTCTGATTCTGTTTCTATACATGAAATTCCAAGTTCTTCAAGCTGACCTTCTTCAACAAGATCAGGAGCACCTGTAAGCATACAAGAAGCATCCTTTACCTTAGGGAAGGCAATAACATCTCTAATACTCTCTGATTTAGACATAAGCATAACAAGTCTATCTAATCCATAAGCAAGACCTGCGTGAGGTGGAACACCATATTTAAATGAGTTCAAGAGGAATCCGAAGTTTTCCCAAGCTCTTTCTTCAGTAAATCCAAGTTCCTTAAACATTCTTTCCTGAATATCATTTTGATGAATTCTTACAGAACCACCACCAATTTCATTACCATTGAGTACAATATCATAAGCTCTCGCTCTAACAGCACCAGGATCAGTGTCTAAGAGAGGTAAATCCTCTTCCATAGGCATTGTAAATGGATGATGCATTGCAAGATAACGATTTTCTGTATCAGACCATTCAAGAAGAGGGAATTCTGTAATCCAAGCAAACTTAAATTCATCTTCATTAATAAGATTGAATTCATGAGCAAGCTGTAATCTAAGAGTTCCAAGAACATCCCAAACAATCTTATTCTTATCAGCTGCAAAAAGAAGAAGGTCATTTGCTTCTCCCTCACAAGCTTTGATAAGTTCAGATGTAGTTTCCTCACTTAAAAACTTAGTGAAAGAAGACTTCATTGTTCCATCACTCTTTAATTGGATATATGCAAGACCTTTTGCACCAATTTCTTTTGCGGTTTCAACAAGAGCATCAATCTTCTTTCTAGGCATATCTCCTGCGCCCTTAACATTAATAGCTCTAACGCTTCCACCATTTTCAAGAGCACCGGTAAATACTCCAAATCCACATCCCTCAACTACTTTTGAAACATCCTTAAGTTCCATTCCAAAACGCATATCAGGCTTATCTGAACCAAATCTATCCATAGCTTCCTGCCATGTAATTCTCTGAATTGGAAGTGTAACATCAACATCAAGTACTTCTTTAAAGAGTTTCTTAAGAAGTCTTTCATTTACATCAATAACATCTTCTTCATCAACGAATGAAAGCTCCATGTCTATCTGAGTAAATTCAGGCTGACGATCAGCTCTTAAATCTTCATCTCTAAAGCATCTAGCAATCTGGAAATATCTATCATATCCCGCACACATAAGAAGCTGCTTAAATAGCTGTGGTGACTGAGGAAGTGCATAAAAGCTTCCATTATGAACGCGACTAGGAACAAGGTAATCTCTAGCACCTTCAGGTGTAGATTTAGTAAGAATTGGAGTTTCAATCTCTAAAAATCCTTCTTCTTCTAAAAACTGTCTTGTAATATTAGAAATCTTACTTCTCATCTTAAGAGCATTCTGTAGCTCAGGACGTCTTAAATCAAGGGTTCTATACTTCAAACGAATTTGCTCATCTGTTTTAATTCCAGCCTCTACAGGAAAAGGTGGAGTCTCAGATTCAGATAAAACAACAAGTGATTCTGCATTAATCTCAATTTCACCAGTCTTAAGGTTTGGATTAACAGCACCAGCTCGAAGGTTTACCTTACCTGTAACAGCAATTACAAATTCACTTCTAAGCTTATATGCCTTATCGAAAACTGCCTTATCTACAGTACTTTCATCAAAGATAATCTGAATTATTCCAGAGCGGTCTCTTAAATCCACAAAAATAATTCCACCTTTGATTCTGTTTTTCTGTACCCATCCCATGACAGTAACTTCTTTTTCAAGCATTTCCTTAGAAATTTCGGCACATCTAGCCGTTCTTTTAAGGCCTTTCATTGATTCAGCCATTTTAATTCCTCCTGACAACGATATATTATATATATTATAAAATTATAATTATACTTCGAAAAGTAAATCTCCATATGAAGGCACTGGCCAGTCCTTCTTATCAACTATCATCTCAAGCTTATCAATAGGTTTTCTTAATTCACCCATAACCTTGAATATAGTATGATTAAAGTATTCAGCCTTAGCTCTTCCCTCTGGCATATCCTCAGATTCAGCAATTCTATTTTTAAGTTTCATAAGTGCCTTCTGCGCATCTGCAAGTAACTTAGAAACTTCAGTTAAAATATCGATTTGAACCTGTAAATCTATCTCAGGACAAGCCTCTCTTACAGAATTAATTGAACCTGCAAGCTCTCTAGTATACTTGATTGCAGATGGAATAAACTGCTTACTAGCCATATCAATCATAGTACGAGCCTCAATATTAATAGTCTTTGAATAGTTCTCATACATAATCTCAGCTCTAGATTCAAGCTCAGTCTTAGAGAATACATTCTGACTCTCAAATACCTTAATACTCTTCTCTTCAAGGCTATATGGAATAGCATCTACCATGGTCTTAATATTTGGAAGGCCACGTCTCTCAGCTTCAAATACCCAATCATCTGAATATCCATCACCATTGAAAATAATTCTCTTATGTTTTGTAATATTATCCTTGATAATATTATCGATTTCTTCATCCTTCTTATCATCAGGAACGTTTTCAAGTATATCAGCAATTCTTTCGAATTCAGCTGCAACAATTGTATTTAAAACAATGTTACAATCAGCAACAGACATAGAAGAACCAACCATACGGAACTCAAATTTATTTCCAGTAAATGCAAATGGTGAAGTACGATTTCTATCAGTCGCATCCTTATGAAGAACAGGAAGAACATGAACTCCAGTATCAAGGTCATCACCATGAATACTTGAAGTAACTGTACCCTTAATTGCCTGCTTAACAATATCATCAAGCTGTTCACCAAGGAAAATAGAAATAATTGCTGGTGGAGCCTCATTAGCACCAAGTCTATGGTCATTTCCAGGACATGATGCAGATAGACGAAGAATTTCAGCATACTCATCTACAGACTTTATAATAGCTGCAAGAGTGAGTTGGAATAATTTATTCTTATGTGGTTCTTTACCAGGCGAAAGTAAATTCACACCAGTATCTGCAATAAGAGACCAATTATCATGTTTTCCAGAACCATTAACACCAGCAAATGGTTTCTCATGAAGAAGACATTCAAGTCCATGTCTCTTTGCAATCTTTTGCATCATTTCCATAATCATCTGATTATGATCTGTTGCAATATTAGCTGTAGAATAAATTGGAGCAAGCTCATGCTGAGCTGGAGCAACCTCATTATGCTGAGTTTTTGCAAGAATTCCAAGCTTCCAAAGCTCTTCATTTAATTCTTTCATAAATGAAGCAATTCTCTCTTTAATAGCTCCAAAATAATGATCATCCATTTCCTGGCCCTTTGGAGGCATTGCACCAAAAAGGGTTCTTCCAGTAAATACAAGATCCTTACGTTTTAAATACTTTTCTCTATCAACAAGGAAGTACTCCTGCTCTGCACCTACAGAAACAGAAACCTTCTTAACATTATCATAGCCCATAAGGTGCATGATTCTAACACCCTGCTTACTAATTGCTTCCATTGATCTAAGAAGAGGTGTTTTTTTATCAAGAGCTTCACCTGTATATGAACAAAAGGCTGTTGGAATACAAAGAATAACTCCGGCAGCATCCTCCTTCAAGAAAGCAGGTGAAGTACAATCCCATGCGGTATATCCTCTTGCTTCAAATGTAGCTCTAAGTCCACCTGATGGAAATGAAGATGCATCAGGTTCGCCTTTAATCAACTCTTTACCCTTAAACTCAAGCACAGCTCTGCTTTCACTTAAAGGACTCAAGAATGAATCATGTTTTTCAGCTGTAATTCCGGTCATAGGCTGGAACCAGTGTGTAAAGTGTGTAGCACCCTTTTCTAAGGCCCATTCCTTCATTGCATGAGCAACAACATTTGCAATATCAGAATTTAGATCCTCACCATTTTCAAGAGTCTTCTTCCATGACTTATAAACATCCTTTGGAAGACGCCTCTGCATAACATCATCGTTAAATACATTTTTTCCAAACAACTCATCAAATACATTAGTTCCCATATTTTCTGGATCCTTTCTAAATTAGAATTATGATTACTTACCAGGTTTATATGAACTCTTAAGTGAAACAATTCTATTAAATACCTTATGCTCATCTGTAGAATCTTTATAATCAACATTGAAAAATCCCTGACGAACAAACTGGAAGGAATCACCCTTGTTAGCTTCACCAAGTGAAGGTTCAAGCTTACAATTTTCTAAAACAGTTAATGAATTAGAATTTAAATTCAAGCTACCATCTTCATTGTAAACTCCCTTTTCTTCATCAACAATATTCTCATATAATCTAACTGTAGCATCTATAGCTGTTTCAGCAGCAACCCAATGGATTGTTCCCTTAACTTTTCTTCCTGTAAAGCCAGAACCACTCTTTGTCTCAGGGTCATAGGTTGCATAAACACAGGTTACTTCACCGTTTTCATCTGTATCATAACCTGTACACTTAACAAAATATGCATTCATAAGACGAACTTCATTATCAGGATAAAGCCTCTTATACTTCTTAGGTGGCTCAATCATAAAGTCATCTCTTTCAATATAAAGCTCTCTACCAAATGGAACCTTACGTTTTCCAAGTTCTTCATTCTCAAGGTTATTATCAGCATCCAAATACTCAATTTCATTTTCTGGATAGTTTGTAATAACAAGCTTAAGCGGATCAAGAACTGCCATTGCACGAGGTCTCTTAAGCTTCAAATCTTCTCTAATACAATACTCAAGCATTGCATAATCAGAAGATGCATTAGCCTTAGAAACACCAGAAAGCTCCATAAACATCTTTATAGACTCAGGTGTAAAACCACGTCTTCTAAGAGCTGAAATTGTTACAAGTCTAGGATCATCCCATCCATCAACAATTCCCTCTTCAACAAGTCTCTTAATATATCTCTTACCTGTAACAACATTAGTAAGATAAAGTTTTGCAAATTCAATCTGTCTTGGAGGATTATCAAAATCTGTGTTATTAACAACCCATTCATAAAGAGGTCTATGATCCTCAAATTCCAAAGTACAAATTGAATGTGTAATTCCCTCAAAAGCATCCTCTAAAGGATGTGCAAAGTCATACATAGGATAAATGCACCATTTATCACCAGTATTATGGTGTGTCATACGAGCGATTCTGTAAATAATAGGATCACGCATATTGATATTAGGTGAAGACATATCAATCTTCGCACGAAGAACTTTTTCTCCATCCTTAAACTCACCATTCTTCATTCTCTCGAATAAATCAAGATTTTCCTCAACACTTCTATTACGGTAAGGACTATTCTTACCAGGTTCCTTAAGTGTTCCTCTATATTCTCTAATTTCATCAGCATTCAAATCACAAACATAGGCTAATCCCTTTTTAATAAGGATTATAGCCTTTTCATACATCATATCAAAGTAATCAGATGCATAAAAAACTCTTTCCATATCTAAATCGCCTAAAATCCAACGAACATCTTCTAATATGGAATCAACATATTCAACATCTTCTTTTGTAGGATTTGTATCATCAAATCTAAGATTGAACTGACCATTATACTCTGTAGCAAGCTTATTATTTAATAAAATAGATTTAGCATGACCTATATGAAGATAGCCATTTGGCTCAGGTGGAAAACGTGTAACCACATGATCATAACGTTTGTTCTCTAAATCTTTATCAATTTCAAATTCAATAAAATTCCTTGAAACTGCAGCCTCTTCCGAACCTGGCGTTAAAGATGCATTATTCTCTGAACTCATTTTCTTTTTTCTCCTGAAATAAAAATTTATTAATTCTAAAACTATAAATAAACCTTAAACCTTCTAAGGTCTATAAACTAAAGTATTATACATTATCGTAGTATTTATTGTCAAACCTTAGTTAAAAAAAGCCTTATAAACCAAACAACAAACAAATATTTGTAATCCGGTTTATAAGGCTTTGAAAATCAAAACACAATAATCTTATTTAAAATCATGATGCTTATATCTGAATTTTGCACCTGAAATACTTCTGCTGAAGAAAAGATAATTCTTAAAAGCTACCTTCTGCTTCTTAACAACGATAAATCTTCTACCATCTAAAACTGCCTTAGCTGCCTTAACACAAGAAACAAGAGTAGCATCTGAATTATAGTTAGAATCATATGATGCAAGTCTGCTTGATAAAGCTCCATTTGCAACTGGTGAAAACTGTCCACTCTGGTAAACAACACCCTTAATTGAGTTAGGGAATAAGTTAGACTCAACACGGTTCAATACAACAGAACCAACTGCAAGCTGTCCCTGATATCCTTCACAACCAGCTTCACAATAAATGATACTTGCTAAAAGCTTAACATCCTTATTTGTATAAGAAGCTTTTTTAACATAATATCTTGAATCAAGAGTTGGCTTCTTATCATCTTTAACTGTAACCTTTTCAGAAGCTTCCTTAAGATCAACAACCTCAACAACTTCTTCTGTAGTTGTAGTTTCCTCAGCCATTGCACGATTCCAATCAGAAATTGATGCAAAAACAACTGCTGTTAAAGATAAAACTAAAACCAACATTAATATCTTAGCTATTAAATTGTGCTTGTCTAAAAGGCCTGCACATTTAAGTGTATACATAATAATCTCCTTACTTGAAAAAAAAATTAACATTTTTTTGAAAATGTTACGTTAAAAATTAATTTATGTAACATTTATGTAACAATTATAACATAAAAAGTTAATAATGCAAGTATTTTTTGAAAAAAAGCCATATTTTCGTTATTTTTCAAAAATTATACAGCCATCATCGCCCTATTTATAGGCGTTAAGGAAATTATTAAGAAATTTTTACAAATCTAAGATTTTATTAAAATATAGTTGATTTTACATATTTATTACCTTATCAAATGCAAGATTTCCACCGAATAAATCAAGTGAACTACCAATTGTAAAATCTATTAATCCGCGCCCTTCTTCTTTAATAAGCAAGATATCTTCATAAGAATGGATTCCTCCAGCATATGTAATTTTAAGAGAAGGTCTACTATTTACTGCGTCAGCAAGTATTTTAAGGACATCTTTATCTACACCATTCTGTTTTCCTTCAACATCAGCAGCATGAATTAAAAACTCATCGCATTTTTCACTAAGTATATAGAACAAATCCTCATTTAATATCTCATCAGAAAAATTCTGCCATCTATCTGTAACAATGTGATAAAGCCCATCAGATGCCTTCTTACAGCTTAAATCAAGAACTACCCTCTCCTTACCTACATTATTAATAAGTTTATTAAGATTATCATAATTAATCTTACCATCCTTAAACACAAATGATGTAACAATTACATGACTAGCGCCGTTATCAATGAAGAACATGGCGTTTTCATCATTTATACCACCACCAATTTGCATCCCATTGGGATAAGCTTTTAGCGCCTCCACAGCCATTTTTAAATCTGCATCATAAAAAGAATCACCTTTTTTATTTAGAATTATAATATGACCGCCTTTTAGATTATTTGCCTCATAAAGCTTCGCATAATCCGCTGCTTCTTTTTCTGATATAAAATTATTTAAAGCAGATTGGTTGGAATCCTGAAGTGAACTACCAACTATCTGCTTTACCTTACCGTTATGTATATCAATACATGGTCTAAAGTTCATAAACATAACCTCTATTCTATTATTTAGTAATATATTTATATAATTTTAGGCTCTTTTCCAACAGCCTTAATTAACAATTTGCAGGTTTCACAATCAAATTCAATTGTTCTACCATAATCCTTACCAGTATCTTCAGAAACCAATGGGATTTCAAGTTCTTCGAGAGTTAGCTTAACAGCCTCGATATTACGGTTTCCAATCTTCATAGAATCAGAATTTGAATTGAACTTAAACATTTGCGCTCCACCAGCAATCTTAGCCTTGAGGTTTTTAACACTCACTCCTTCTTTAAAAAGAAGATCAGTAAGCATTTTAACTCCGGTATCAGCAAATTTATATCCATTAGAATTCTCAGCTATCTCATTGCTATATGGTAGCATAATATGAACCATACCAGCTATTTTCGATTGTTCGTCATAAAGGACAACTCCCACACATGAACCAAGCCCTAAGGTTGTTATTATACTAGGCGCAACAGAAACCCTAGCATCCGCCATTCCAACCCTTATACGATTTCCTAAAATCATGGTTTCATCAAAACTCCTAATTTCTCTATAATCTTGTAATAAGATTCTTCCGTAGGAATAAGTACAAAATACCCATCCATCTTCTTATTATTAATCTTAAACTCCGACTCAATTAAAATTGCAGTATCACTCTTCTTGCTAAATTCAATTGCTGGAACACTTAAAATCGCACCCGCCATATCGATAGTCATATATGGTACGGAAGGAATTATTGTAAATCCAAGTAATGATGATATTGATGACAGGTATGCACCTGTAATGATATTGCCGATTTCAGTAAAAGCTGAAAGTTCGATTTCATTAAACATAAAATTAGTAACCTGATCTTTAGGATCATTATGCATAACAGAATCAACAAGTATTCTTGCTGTTTCGCAAGATACCATAAATAGCATTACTCCCTCAATATCTCGACTAATATCAATATAAATACCAGCAACTACCTGTTCTGCACCACCAGTAATATCCATAAGCTTATTAAAATCAATTACTTCTGCTTTGGGGACACTAAGGTCAATTCTTGAATCAATCATGAAAGACAGTGCAGTTGTGGCATTGCCAGCACCGATATTACCAATTTCTTTTAGAATATCGATGTACTCTTCTTTAGAGAACTTTTCCATATTAATTCATTACATCCTTTTCAATTATAAGATTTTGTATGTTTAGTAAGGAGATAAGCATGTTGTCATATTTTCCAATACCATCTAAGTAAGAACCCTTTATCTCACCATTATCAGAAGTGTTTGATTTTTCGATATCTCCTTCATGCAAGTTAATTACTTCTTTAATCTCATCAACAATAATACCAACACTCGTATCTTCTTCAGGTTTTAAAATAATAATTCTGGTATTCTTAGTGATATCAATTTCTGGTATTCCAAGCTTTGAACGAAGGTTCATAACAGATATTATTTCGCCTCGAAGATTAATTACACCCTTAAAATACTTCTGGGCCTTAGGTATTCTTGTTACATGCTGATATCTAACAATGTTATCTATATATTTAATATCAATACCGAAATACTCGTCTCCGGCAGATATCATTACATATTGAATCACATTAGAATCTGATTGTAAATTCTGAAGATCACTAACTGTAATTTTTTCCATAGAATAAACCACCTCACATTAGAACAATGCATTAACCTCAAGAATCAATGCAATCTCGCCGTTACCAAGTATTGTTGCACCACCAATCGAACGACTGGCATTTATATAATCACCAATAGGTTTAATAACGCTCTCTTGCTGGCCTATAAGGTTATCAACTACAAGTCCTGCAACCTTATCTCCCTTTTCAACAATAACAACCATAAGACTTTCAGGAATATAACCAACATCAGGTACATCTAAAAGAGAATCTAACCTTAAAAGAGGAATAACTCGACCTCTAAGATTAATAACCTCCTTACCTTGAACATGTCTTATGCTATCAAGAGGTATATCCTCAATGGTTTGGATGTTACCAAGAGGAATGGCATATTTTTCATTTCCAAGCTGAACCATTAGAGTTTGGATAATTGCAAGAGTAAGAGGAAGTTTAATTATAAAAGTACTACCCTCGTTTAATTCACTCCTACATTCAATACTACCGCCAAGTTCCTCAATCTTAGTTTTAACAACATCAAGACCAACACCTCTTCCAGAAATATCGGTAATTTCTTCGGAGGTTGAAAAACTAGGTCTGAAAAGCAAATCAATAGCCTCATCATCAGGCATCATATCAGCCATTTCCTGAGTAATAATTCCCTTTTCAATACCCTTTCTCTTAATCTTCTCTATATCCATACCAGCACCGTCATCTTTAACTTCGATAACGATATTATTTCCAACCTGATATGCATTTAAATAAATATTTCCAGTTTCATCTTTTCCAGCAGCTTTTCTAGTCTCCTCATCTTCTAGACCATGATCTGCAGCATTTCTAAGGAGATGCTGCAAAGGATCACCAATTTCATCAATAACCGTTCTATCAAGTTCGGTTTCACCACCAGAAACATGAAATTCTATTTTTTTATTAAGTTTCTTACTAAGGTCCCTAACCATTCGAGGAAATCTACTGAAAATAGTTTCAATAGGAACCATTCGAACCTTCATAACTGATTCATGAAGATTTGTAGTAACACTTTCAAGATACTCAATTTGCTCGTTAATAGCATTATTATTAGGATCTCCTGAAAGCTTTTCAGCGCTAATAGAAACCAAACCATTCTTAGCAATAATAAGCTCACTAACAAGATTCATTAAATCATCAAGCTTTTCAATATCAACCCTAACTGTCCTACCAATATTAGGCTTACTAGATTTTGATTTACTTTTTTCCTGAACCTTAACCGCAGCAGCCGCTCCACCAACTGATTTATTTTCTGTATTTTCTCCCTTTTTATCTACATTATCATCAGAATCTGATCCTTTATCAGAAGTTTCATTTGATTCTTCTTTTTTATCAATATCTGGTGTTTCTTTATCAGATGGTTTATTAGTGTCATTCGGATCAAAGTTATCAATCATATCATCACAAACACTTACATAAACCTTTTCAACCTCAGAAACATTGGCAATTGCCGCCTTAATATCTTCGGCAGGAAGATTTGATAAGTAAAGAACTGAAAAATCTAAATCAAATTTTTCATCTTCAATATCCTGAACAGAGGGACTAGACTTAAGTACCTCACCATGTTCTTCTAATACTTTAAAAACTAAAAACGAACGAGCAGACTTTAATATACAGGATTCACTAAGAAAAACAGTAATTCCAAGAAGAATCGAACCATCTTCTTCTAAAAGAACCTCTCTAAAGCTTTTCTTTTCAAAATCACTAAGTTTAATTTTTCTAAAGTTTTCTCCGTCTTCAGGAGCTTTATCTTCAACTTTTGAATTATTTTCACTTTCTGAAACTACAGATTCACTAGACTCTGAAACATTTGATGAAGAATCTGAATCTGTTTTATTTTCATCCTCTTGACTACCTTTACCGGTTGCTTTTTCGACAATACTATTAAGAGCATTGATAATATCTTCATTATCCTCAGTGCCCTCATCCGCGCTTTCTATTATGTTATCAAGATAAGATGAAATAGCATCAAGACCATCAAAAAGAACATCAACAAGTTCAGGCTCAACCTTCATGTTGTCACTTCTAATTTCCTGGAAAACATTTTCCATATCATGGGTAAGTCGTTGCATGCGCTTATATCCCATGGTACCAGCCATTCCCTTTAACGAATGTGCAGCCCTGAAAATCTCATTAATTGTGTCAACATTATCATGTTCTTTTTCCAAAATCATAAGCTGATCACTTAAGGTTTGGATATGTTCTTTTGATTCATCTATAAACATTTCAAGATATTGACTAACATCCATAAGCTCGCTTATCCTCCACAGTAATTTTATAATTAATTTCGTGCTAATAAACTCTCTTAATTATAAAATAACACAGTAAAATTATCAAGAAAAATTATAAATCGCTATTTTCATTATCATCATCTTCTTCAACAGAAAACAATGCATCAACGAAACTATCAGAGTCAAATTTCTGAAGATCATCAATTCCCTCACCGACACCAATATATTTAACTGGTATATGTAACTCTGACTGAATAGCAATTACTACACCACCTTTGGCAGTACCATCAAGTTTAGTAAGGATAATTCCACTAATATCAGTTACCTGTGAAAACTCCTTAGCTTGTGAAAGCGCATTTTGTCCAGTTGTAGCATCAAGGACAATAAATGTTTCTTTATGTGCCTCTGAATACTCTCTATCAATAATTCTATTAATCTTTTCAAGCTCTTTCATAAGATTATTCTTATTCTGCAATCTACCAGCAGTATCACAAAGAAGCACATCTGCATTTCTGGCCTTTGCAGCTGAAATAGAATCAAAAACAACACTTGCAGGATCTGTTCCTTCTCCGCTAGCAATAATATCAACACCCGCTCTATTAGCCCAGGTTGTCAACTGTTCAATAGCAGCCGCTCTAAATGTATCTGCAGCAGCCATAATAACCTTTTTATTCTTAGCTTTAAGCTGAGCTGCAATTTTACCAACAGTTGTAGTCTTTCCAGCTCCATTAACACCAACCATTAAAACAACAGACTTCTCATCTTCGAATTTATATTCATTTTCAGAAACCTTCATCTGTTCTTTAATAATCTTCTTAAGCAATTCTCTGCATTCATCTGCAGATTTAATCTTATTATTCTTAGCATTTTCCTGAAGATTTTCAATAATATTTTCAGTTGTATTAACTCCAATATCTGCCATAATAAGGACTTCTTCAAGTTCCTCATAAAAATCATCATCTAATTCTGAGAAGCCAGAGAAAATATTACCTAATCCACCAGAGAAATTAGTTCTAGTTTTTTGAAGACCTTTTTTAAGCTTATTGAACATACTTTGTTCTTTTCTTTTAGCTTCCTCTTCCTTCTCAGCTTCGATTTCCTTATAAATATCAGCAATTGCAGAGAAACCACGTTCCTCTTCTTCATCATTGCTTGTGTTATTTGTTGGCTTTTCTTCCTCATTAACTACTTCAGAATCAGAGTTTAATACCTCGGTAGCACCTTCATTACCCTCATTAATATCCTTAGATTTATCTATATCCACCTGATTTTCAGGTTTCTTTTTCTTAAATACATCAAATAAAGCCATATTTCCTCCTAAATGTATAATAAATACTAATTATTTATTTGAAGACTTCTTAGGTTCTTCATCAAGATAGCTTTCAGCTTCTACCAAATCAACAGAAACGAGTGTAGAAATACCCTTTTCCTGCATAGTAATACCATAAAGAATATCAGCAGCATTCATAGTACCCCTTCTATGAGTAATAACGATAAACTGTGTATCCTTAGTAAGCTTATGAAGGTAATTAGCAAATCTGTCGACGTTTGAATCATCAAGCGCAGCCTCAATTTCGTCCAAAAGACAGAATGGTGAAGGCTTAAGCTTTTGAATAGCAAAAAGAAGTGAAATTGCAGTTAATGCCTTCTCACCACCAGAAAGTTGAAGCATATTCTGGAGCTTCTTTCCAGGTGGCTGAGCAATAATATTAATTCCACATGTAAGAACATCCTCGTCATCCATAAGCTCAATTTGACCTTTACCACCACCAAAGAGCTCTCTAAATACATCATTAAAACTTTCTTGTATCTTCTTAAACTCTTCAGTAAAGGTTTCTCTCATTCTCTCATCTAACTCTTCGATAATCTTAATAAGTTTATCTCTAGCGACAATAATGTCATCATGCTGAGAAGAAAGCAAATCATAACGCTTATTAACTTCAGCGCTCTTTTCAATAGAATTAACATTAACATCACCAAGCTTCTTAATTTCAGATTTCAATTCAGAAATCTTCTTCTTAAGCTGAGCATTAGAAAGCTCTGTCTCTGTTTTTAACTCAAGAGCATTATTATAAGTGATTTCATACTGTTCCCACATATAATTAACAAGGTCAACACTTTGTGATTCCATCTTCTCCTTTTGATTTGAAAGACGAATCTTTTCTTTATCAAGAGTATTCTTTTCATCAACAAGATTCTCTCTCATCTTTAGGAAATCTTTATTCTTCTTCTTAAGAGACTGATTAAAATTATTCTTTTCTTCAAGTTCAGCCTCAATAGCCCTTTTATTCTCTTCTTCTTTATGAATTTCATCCTTCTTAGCCTGAATTTCATCATCTTTTTCCTTAAGAATAGAATCAAAGTTTGTATTATCATTAATTAACTTTTCAAGCTCATTTCTCTTGCTAGTAAGCTCATTATTTAATCTCTCAATTGTTTGTTCATTAAATACAACTCTCTGTCTAGCATTAGAAACTTCAACATAAAACTTAGATGAATTATCTAGAGCCTCTGTTAATTCTTTATTGAGTTCTTTTTTCTTATCAGTATAAGTTTTTTTCTTTTCTTCAAGAGCCTTAACTCTCTCAAGATATTCATTAATCTGAGAATTATAGCTATCTAACTTACTCTGAATTGTACTTTGTTCGTCATTAGAACCTTCTAAGTCAGATTTAATTGAAAGAAGCTCTGCCTCATTATTCTCAATATCTTTTAAGATTCTCTTATAATTAACCTTTGCTGTATTAAGCTTAATCTGGAAATCACCCTTTAACTTATTATTTCCTTCAAGTTTTGCTCTTTCCTTTTCAACAAGGCTTTCATTCTCATTTAAAAGATTTCTCTTTTCCTTTAAATTAACAACAAGTTCTTTAACACTTGCTTCCAAAGCCTCAATTTCTCTTCTTCTACCAAGAAGGTTATTATTATTCTTGTAGGCGCCACCAGACATAGCTCCACCTGGGTTTATTAAATCACCTTCAAGAGTAACCATTCTAAATCTATGATTATACTTATTTGCAATCTTAATTGCATTATCGATATTATCAACAACTAAAACTCTACCAAGCAAATACTCCATAAGATTATCAAACTTACTATCAACCTTAACAAGAGAAGATGCAACTCCAAGAGAACCCATCTCTTTAAAGGCTGTATCTGGAATATTTGACTTACCAGGAGTGATATGATCCAAAGGTAAGAATGTTGCTCTACCATAGCGATTCTTTTTCAAGAACCCAATCATCTCTCTAGCAATACTTTGAGTATCAGTAACAATATTTTGAATCTGACCACCCAATGCAGTTTCAATAGCCATTTCATATTTTTCAGGCGTCTTAATAACATCTGCAACAACACCAATAATTCCAGGGTTCTTGTCTTTTTGCTCCATGACTCTTTTAATACTCTGGCCAAAACCTTCATATCTTTCAGTCATATTCCTAATTGAAAGAAGTCTGGAATTCTCAATATGATATTGACTCTGAAGTTCATTAACTTCTCTTTGTAAATTAAGTGTTTTATTCTTAAGTTTAACAATACCCTCTTTAAGAGTACTTTCCATAGCATTAATAGCATCAATCTTTTCTTCCATATCTGTATAGATATCTTTCTCGATTTCAGCCTGCTCATTTAATTCAGTATTTTCTGTCTTATTCTTAATAAGCTTCTGCGTAATTGAAGCTTTATTAACAGAGTTTTGTTCAAAAAGAGTAACATATTTCTGCTTATGAGTCTTCAATCTAGTAGAATTATCGTTTTCTTTTTGAATATCTTCATCTTTTTCTTTAATCTTATTCTCAATCTCACGAAGCTTTAAACGAATATTATGTGATTCATCTGAATTTTCTTTACTTTTTTTCTCAAAATCCTCAGCAATTTCTTCGTTATTCTTCTTCTCTTCTTCAGTCTCTCTAAGAGCCTTCTGCCTAGCAGAAATATCATCCTTCAATTGAGCATTTCTTTCGTTATAATGAGCCTCATTATTTTTTACAGTATTAATCTGCTCGTGAATAAGCGCAATATCATTATTTAAATTATTGATAAGGAGTTCGTTTTCTGTGATTTTGTTCTTTGTTTCCTCAATTGACTCCTCAGATGCCTTAATCTCACCTTCAACTCTAGTATATTCTTGTTCAGTATTTTGAATATCTTTTTCTTT
The DNA here is from genome assembly GCA_024691565.1 of Lachnospiraceae bacterium. GTDB lineage: Bacteria > Bacillota > Clostridia > Lachnospirales > Lachnospiraceae > JAEEJA01. The sequence continues at coordinate 30,621 of JAILNN010000145.1, forward strand.
TTCCTGAAATTGAACATCAATATTTTCAATTTTTTCATCAATTTCCTTGGCTTTTTTACTAAACTCTTCATAGTCATTAAGAAAAACATTGATATCAAGAGTTCTTAATTCATCACGTAAATCAAGGAATTTTCTAGCCTTTAAGGCCTCTTCATTAAGTGGACCTCTCTGAATCTCAAGCTCAGCTAAAATATCCTCAACACGAACCATATTCTGCTTTTCGTTTTCAAGCTTCTTTTCTGTTTCAGCCTTTCTCTTTTTATATTTAACAATACCAGCTGCCTCATCAAAAAGTTCACGACGTTCCTCAGGTTTACCAGACAGAATCTTATCAATCTGACCTTGACCGATAATAGAATAACCTTCCTTACCAACACCAGTATCAAAGAAAAGCTCATTAATATCCCTAAGTCTGCAGGCTGTACCATTAATCATATACTCACTTTCACCAGAACGATAAACACGTCTAGAAACAGTAACCTCTTCATAAGGGATATTTAATTTATGATCTTCATTGCTAAAAGTAATTGCAACATAGGCAAATCCAAGTGGACGTTTAAGCTCAGTACCAGCAAAGATAACGTCTTCCATCTTAGCTCCACGAAGCTGTTTTGCACTCTGTTCACCTAGAACCCATCTAACAGAATCAGCAACATTACTCTTACCACTACCATTTGGTCCTACAATAGCTGTTATACCATCATGAAATTCAAATACGAGTTTATTTGCAAAAGATTTAAAGCCATGAACTTCAAGACTTTTTAAATACATATCCTATCCTCATTTCTTTCTTAATATTAAAATAGTTTTATAAGCCGCTTCCATTTCAGCTTTTTTCTTAGTATGAGACCTACCAGTTGCCACCTCTTCACCATCGATAATCGTTGCAACTTCAAAGCTTTTATTATGATCAGGCCCCTCTTCTTTAATCACCTTATATTCCAAGGTTTTAACAGGCTTTTTTTGAACAAATTCCTGTAAAATTGTCTTACTATCATAAAATAAAGCCTTATTCTCAACATCATTTAAAACTAATCTATGTATATATGCCTTAGCATCCTCAAAACCACTATCAAGATAAACCGCACCAATAGTAGCCTCTAATGCATCTGACAAAATAGAGTCTCGTTGTCTTCCACCAGTATTTTCTTCTCCATGTCCCAAAAACAGTAACTCACCAAGATTAAACTCTCTTGCACAAAGTGCAAGTGTAGGTTCACAAACATAACTAGCTCTAAGTTTTGTCATATCTCCCTCAGGCATATCTGGATTATTTATATAAATATATTCCGAACTAACGATTTCTAAGACAGCATCACCCAAAAACTCAAGCCTTTCATTATGATGCCTTTTATTAATTTTTAGCTCATTTGCATATGAGCTATGAGTAAGAGCTTCCAAAATCAGTTTTTTATTCTTAAAAACATAACCTGTACGATTCTCAAATTCATCAATAATCTTTTTCTCAATTGTCATAGAGTTTGACATTTTTATGCTCCTTTAAAACTGCATTAAGTGTTTTTAAATATATAAATATTAATATATAAATATATGTGATTATATCAACTAAAAACATTAATTAGATCAGCCACAGTTTTTATTTTTTTAATATCATCTTCAGAACAAATCTTCAAGAATTTTTCTTCAAGAATAATTATTAATCTTTTAAAATCAATTTCATCCATACCGAAATCCTCTAAAAAACGACTATCTTCTCTAATAGTCAAAATATCAATATTTATATTTTCAGAAATGACTTTATAAATAATTTCTCTTTCCATGATTACATTCCTTTATTAAACTAATTATTATTCTGCTTTAACAGAAATACTTTCACTAATTTTAGTATTAATATCATTCTCAGAAAAAGCGATACATTGAAGTATTGCATTCATAATTTCCTTAGAATCAGAACTTCCATGCGACTTAATTACAAGTCCCTTTAATCCAAGCATAGGAGCTCCACCAACATCACTAGCATTAACATTAAAATTCTTAAGTGATTCCTTAAGTGAACCTTTTATAAGCGCTCCACCAATCTTACTCTTAGTATTAGCATAAATCGCCTCTTTCATAAGACCAAGGAAGGTCTTACCAAGCCCTTCATAAAGCTTCAAAATAACATTTCCAACAAAAGCATCACAAACGATAACATCAACATTTCCCTCAGGAATTTCCTTTGCTTCAACACTACCAACAAAGTTAATATCCTTACATTCACGAAGAAGTGGAAATGCCTCCTTAACAAGCTTATTACCCTTTTCTTCTTCAACACCAACATTAACGATTGCAACCTTAGGATTTTCAATTCCAACAATGTTTTTCATATATATGGAGCCCATTTGAGCAAACTGAACAAGATTTGAAGCCTTAGAATCAACATTAGCACCACAGTCTATTAATAAAGATTGGCCTTTCTTTGTAGGTAAAAGTGGTGCAAGAGGAGAACGCTCAATTCCCTTTAAGCGACCAACTAAAAGCTGACCTCCAACAAGAATAGCACCTGTACTACCAGCCGAAACAAATGCATCAGCTTCACCCTTCTTTAAAAGCTTCATACCAACTACAAGAGAAGAATCCTTCTTTCCTCTAATAGCCTCAACTGGCTGCTCATTAAAACCAATAACTTCAGTAGCGTTAATGATTTCAAGTCTGTTTTTATCATAATTAGGATAGTTTTCTAATTCCTTCTTAATCTCATCTTCCTTACCAGTTAAAATAAGATGAATATCCTTTGATGCCTCAAGTGCTTCAACAGCACCCTTAACAGTTTCCTTAGGAGCATAATCTCCACCCATTGCATCTAAAACAACCTTAACTTGTTTACTCATAATAAAGCCCTCTCTTATTTCTAAAGATAAAAATACAGAGTATATTTTATACAAAAATAGTAATTTTGACAAGAAAAATGTATTTACACACTTATTTGTTTGAATTATTAATGTATTTTTAAAAAAATTAAGTGATAAAATGAATTCAAGCTAAAAATTACACTAAAACAATTAATAAAAATGGAGGAATTACTATGGCTATTGATTTAACAAAGATGCCAAAGCTAGGCTTTGGAATGATGAGACTTCCATGTGAAAATGATGTCATCCAAATCGACAGGGTATGTGAAATGGTTGATGCATATTTAGAGGCTGGTCTAAATTACTTTGATACAGCCTATGTTTATCATGGAGGTAAGTCTGAAACCGCTATTAGAGAGGCACTTGTAAAGAGACATAATCGTTCTGATTATATGATTGCCGACAAATTACCTGCCTGGTCTATGAAGGTTGAAGCAGATCGAGACAAAATCTTTAATGAGCAATTAGAGCGTCTTGGAACAGACTACATCGACTTCTATCTACTCCACAGCCTAGAAGATGGAAACAACTATGACACCTATGAACGACTTGATTGTTTTAACTGGGGTATTGAAAAGAAAAAAGAAGGAAAAATTAAGCATTTTGGTTTCTCATATCATGGAACACCAGAGCTTTTAAATGAAGTTTTAGATAAGCACCCAGAAATTGAATTTGTTCAAATTCAGTTAAATTATGCCGACTGGAATAATCCTGTTGTTCAATCTGGTAAGCTATATGAAATTCTTCATGAAAGAAATATACCAATGATTATCATGGAACCTGTAAAGGGCGGTCGTTTAGCTTCTCTCGAACCAGAATTCGATGCAATACTTAAAGCAGCTAATCCTGATAAATCTCAGGCCTCTTTTGCCTTAAGATTTGTAGCATCACTTCCAGGTGTAATGACCATCCTTAGTGGAATGAGCTCTGAAGATCAAATGAAGGATAATCTAAATACATTCACAAACTTTGAACCACTTAATCAAACAGAAAAGGAAGCTGTTGATAAGGTTGTTCAAAAAATGACTGATTTAGATTTAGTTGAATGTACTTCATGTAGATATTGTTGTGATGGTTGTCCATCAAACATTAATATCCCTGAGATTTTCAAAGCATTAAACACAATTCGATTATATCCAGGCGATGACTTTAGACCAAAAAACTTCTACCAAAAGGTTACAGAAGGCGCAGGAAAAGCATCAGAATGCATTAGTTGTGGTCAATGTGAAAGCGTTTGTCCACAGCACTTAGCAATTCCTAGTCTTATGGATGAAGTTGTACAAAAACTAGAATCGTAATTTTAGAAAGCTTAATTTTATTTGATATATAAACTACCTTTTATTAACTAAAAAAGCCACCTTGAAAAAGGTGGCAATTTTAGTTAAATTAATAAAAAATTAAATTACAAATTAATACTTACGCTTACGAGCAGCTTCTGACTTCTTCTTACGACGAACGCTTGGCTTCTCATAATGTTCTCTCTTACGAATTTCCTGTTGAATACCAGCCTTAGCGCAGTTTCTCTTGAAACGACGAAGGGCACTATCCAAAGTCTCATTCTCTTTTACGATAACATTTGACATAGTCTCACACCTAACCTCCCTCCAGCTGTAAACTATGCTATTATCAACAAATGATTTGTTTGATTATTTTGTAACGAAGTATAAAAATCTACGCACTTCGCCACAAGCACGTTCACAATTATATCACATTTGACACTTAAGTCAAGATTTTTTTGAATCAAATTATTGATTTTTCTAAATATTTAGGCTAATTGAGCCTTTGCTGTTTCAACAGCCTTCTTAACAGCGTCATCAATTCCAGCAGGATTCTTTCCGCCAGCCTGAGCCATATTAGAACGTCCACCGCCGCCACCACCAACGAGTGATGCAACCTCTTTAATAAGATTACCAGCGTGAGCACCCTTCTTCACAGCTTCATCAGTTGCCATAGCAACAATATTTACCTTTCCTCCCTTATCAGAGAAAAGAACAATAAAGCTTTCTCCGAGCTTATCCTTAGTGTTATCACCAAGTGTACGAAGCTCATTCATATCAACATCAGAAACAGCCATAGAAAGCACCTTAATGCCATTAACATCTTCAGCCTTTTCTGTTACATCTCCAGCAGATGCATTTGCAATCTTAGCCTTAAGTTTTTCATTTTCCTGATTTAGGGCTTTAATCTCAGCATTCATGCTTTCAATCTTATCTGTAAGCTTATCAGTAGTTGATTTAGCAACAGCTGAAGCTTCCTTAAGAGTTTCATATGCCTTTTCATAGAAATCAATTAATCCAGCACCTGTGAGAGCCTCAATTCTTCTAACTCCTGCTGAAATACCATTTTCAGATACAATCTTAAAGAATGCAATTTCAGAAGAATTCTTAACATGAGTACCACCACAAAGTTCAGTAGAATATTCACCAATCTTAACTACTCTAACACTCTCTCCATACTTCTCACCAAACAATGCCATAGCACCTGTTTTCTTAGCTTCATCAAGAGTCATAACCTCAGTATTTACTGGAAGTGCTTCCATAATCTTCTGATTAACTTCGATTTCAACCTTCTTAATCTCCTCTTCTGTCATAGCCTGGAAGTGAGAGAAATCAAATCTAAGTCTATAGGCATCAACATAAGAACCAGCCTGAGCAACATGCGAACCAAGAACATTTCTAAGTGCCTTCTGAAGAATATGTGTTGCACTATGGTTAGATGCTGTCTTACTTCTGTTAGATGCATCAACAGATAAGGTAACCTTATCTCCATTCTTAAACATACCGCTCTTAACAATACCGATATGACCGATCTTTGCACCTGGTAAATGAATTACTTCTTTAACTTCAAATTCAGCTGAATCTGTCTTAATAACACCGATATCAAATTGCTGACCACCCATTGTTCCATAGAAAGGTGTCTTAGCTGTGATAATAGTTCCTGCCTCACCATCAGTTAAAGCTTCAACAATTTCACTTTCAGTAGTAAGAGCAACAATATTAGAATCAAGTGTTAATTTGTCATAGCCATCAAATTCACTTGTAATATCTGTACTAATCTGCTGATATACTGTCTCATCAGCACCCATATAATTAGACTTCTTACGCTTAGAACGAGCTCTTTCCTTCTGCTCCTTCATAGCCTCGTTAAAGCCCTTCTCATCAACTGTAATTCCATCTTCTTCAAGGATTTCAACAGTTAAATCATATGGGAATCCATAAGTATCATAAAGCTTAAACGCATCCTGACCATCAAACTCAGTCTTACCTTCTGCTTTAAGCTTATCCTTCATATCACTTAAGATTGAAAGACCTTGATCTATTGTTTTATTAAACTTCTCTTCTTCCTGAGTAAGAACCTTAAGAATGAAATCCTGTCTTTCACCAATTTCAGGATAACCATCCTTTTGTTCATCAATAACAGTCTGAGAAACCTTTGCAAGGAATTCTCCATCAATACCAAGCTTACGACCATGTCTTGCTGCACGACGAATAAGACGACGAAGAACATAGCCTCTACCTTCATTTGAAGGCATAATACCGTCAGAAATCATAAATGTTGCTGAACGCATATGGTCTGTAATAAGTCTTATAGATACATCATTATCATCACTTTCACCATAGGCTTTATTAGAAAGCTCACAAATCTTATCTCTAATAGCCTTCATTGTATCGATATCAAATACAGAATCAACATCCTGAACAACAACAGCAAGTCTCTCTAAGCCCATTCCTGTATCGATATTCTTATTAGCAAGTTCAGTATAATTTCCCTTACCATCGCCTTCAAACTGTGTAAATACGTTATTCCAAACTTCCATAAATCTATCGCATTCACAACCAACCTTACAATCAGGTTTTCCACAACCGTATTTCTCACCACGATCATAGTAAATCTCAGAACAAGGGCCACAAGGACCTGCACCATGTTCCCAGAAGTTATCACATTCACCGTTTTCATCTCTATAGAATCTTGTAATCTTTTCAGCCGGAACTCCAATTTCTTTATTCCAGATTTCAAAAGCCTCTTCATCCTCACCATAAATAGATGGGTAAAGTCTTTCAGGATCCATTTTAATAACTTCAGTTAAAAATTCCCAAGACCAACGAATAGCTTCATGCTTAAAATAATCACCAAAAGAAAAATTTCCAAGCATTTCAAAGAAAGTAAGATGTCTTGCAGTCTTACCTACATTATCAATATCACCTGTACGAACACATTTCTGGCAGGTTGTTACCCTACGTCTTGGAGGAATCTCCTGACCAGTAAAGTAAGGCTTAAGAGGAGCCATACCTGCATTAATTAAAAGCAAACTATTATCATTATGTGGCACAAGTGAAAAACTATCCATCTTAAGATGGTCTTTACTTTCGAAAAATTCAAGATAACTTCTACGCAATTGATTAACGGTTAATTTTTCCATAATAATTCATTCCTTTTGTTATTTAAAATTTAAATGTATATGCTCTTTTCGCAAAACAAAGCGATTAAAGCACCAAGGTATTATAAAATGTTTAAAATATAATTTCAACAGATTTTTTATATTTTAAAAATTTCCGCCGTTCCATCCCCAGTCCCTTGTTCCTATATATGAAACATAGACATTACCTGCCGGAATATCAAGTTCCTCACTAAGAATATTACAAATAGCACCTGTCATCCTATCATATGCATCAGATGAAGCATTTCCAAAGATTCTAACTGCAACATAAGCTCCTTTTTCGAGCTTCTTTCCAGCCATATATAAACAATATTCATCTTCAAAACCAACCATCAAAAAGCTCTCAGGCTTTCCAATAATACCAATTTCCTCTCCAAGTCTAGCCTTAATCTTTTCCTTCTTTTCCTCTGAAACCTTAACAGTAATTTTTGAATCAATAAATGGCATATCTCTACCTCCAATTCACATTAAATTTGTATTTATTATAAACTAGTTATATAAGCCAAAAAACTAAACCTACAACAATCCATAACATTTTATCACATACATATTTTTATGCAATGATAAACTCTAATAATTTTGTCATCTGCTAAACAAAAGATATAAGAT